>JAOZLU010000957.1 GCA_029934695.1 Desulfobacterales bacterium
CACCAACCGGGACAATCTTTACGAAATTTACGGCGACAGCGCGACAGAACTGCTCGAAACGCTCTTCGTCACAGCGGACAATAATGCCGACGGCGAGGTGGAATCGGTGATATATTATGCGGACTGGTATGAGGGGCTTGCCGACGATCAGGGTGATGTTATCATCCCGGAAGGCACTTTCACAGGGTGGAACAATCAGGACTGCGAAGCCATATACGGCACCGAAATGTGCAGCCGGCTGGACAGCAGAAAATTCCGGGATGAGGAGGAGAAACCCGGGCCGAACAGGGTTGCCGGGATATTGGAAAAGCTGATAAAAAGATGGACCAAAAAGACGGATGCGAAATATCTGCTCATTGTCGGCGGGGATGAGATACTGCCTTTTTACCGGTTATATGATCTTGGAGAAAATTCGCCCCCGGGCTACGGACTCTTTACCCCCCTGGTTATGAACCGCTATTTCAGCGACACTTTTTTCCATGAGGATCACGAAATTTATGACACATTTTTTGAGTGGGGACAACTGACTGACGGCGGTATGATCTATCACAAAACTTTCATATCGTTCCCCATACTCTCCGGCCTCGCCGGTTCTGTCTCACACGGTCGGATTGTCGGAGCTTCTGTCAGAGATATGATATCCCTGATTGACAACGGGGTCGACGGACCTGAGGGGAGGGACAATGTGGTGCTCGCCTCGACAGGGGACGGAGTTGTTCAGCATCTGAATGACGAGTTCGCAAACATTTTCAAAAAAAAAGAACTCACTGTGAATTACAAGGATGAGGGGGCTGCGTTCCCTCTGATAAAAAACGACTCCTGGAGCTGTCAGGATTTCGTGGATGCCGTGAACAAAGGTGCGAAATATGTGGTGGAAGGGAGCCACACTTATCCCGACCTTTTCAGGGCCCTTGGCAAAATACAGGATTGCGGCACCGATGACCTGGAAAAACTGAATGACAGTCAGGGATATTTTGTCGCCATGCAGGGCTGTTTCGCAGGAGCTGTCGAAGAGAGAAGCGATGATCACACCTCGTGTCTGGCATACGAGTTCATACACAAAGGCGCATGCGGCTATTTCGGAAGTTATCCGATGGTGTATTCCGATGACGACAGAGATTCCGAGGCCGTGTACGGTGCCAGACTGTTTGATCTCTTTGTCAGAATTCTTATGACGGAAGCCCCGCCTGTCGGAAAGGCATTCGGAAAGGCGGTCTCCGAATACAGAAAGGTGGAGTGGGAAGACTGGAAGGGGACGGTGCCCAGAGGTGATGTGGGTTACGAATATCCGTACCATCAGACTCTCATGCAGTTTCATCTGTACGGTCTTCCGTGGATGAAGCCCAATTTTCCCGAATCGGAGGACCGCAGAAGGGCTGAAATATCTTCTCATTATGATGAAAAAGGCTTCCGTATCGGGAAATCCGGGCCGACAAAGCTGAAGAAACGGACAGCTGCCGGATCAGGGGCACGTTCCGGCGGTGTGTTCAGCAAAACCCTCACCTTCAGCGTGCGCGGTTATGACATCTCGCAGGAAGATTCCTTTGATCTCGTCAACATTCCCGGCGCCGGATTCCGCTACAGCAGCTTCCGACCGGTGGTACCCTACCTTGTGACAAGTCTGACTCTGCCGAAGGACGCCTCCGTAATCTCTGCTGAGGTGACCGGCGGAAGCAGCCGCTCTCTCGGTCAGCTCAGCATCCCGATTTTCTATATTCCGGAGGATCCGGATGCGTCGGACTTCACAGAGTTCACATATATTACCGGACTGTACCCCGATCCGGCATGCAGCTGGAGAACTGTTCCTTATACGAATTACACAGAGGTGATGATAGATTTCTCTCCGGTCCGGCACAATGTTGACACCAAGGAGACGACACTGTGGACAGAGGCGACGGTGGAGGTT
>JAOZLU010000026.1 GCA_029934695.1 Desulfobacterales bacterium
CAACGGAAAAGTTGTTCCTCATATGCAGATACCTGAAAACATATGGCCAGGTACTCAGTATGAGTGTGACAAAAGTTGAGAGTGAAAAGCTGAAAGCCGGAGGGACTTTTCACTTTTCACTTTCCACTTCCACTCTGGTGAAAACTTAATTTGCCCTTTTGACAAAAAAAATAATTTTAGGGGGTGTATATACGCAGTTCCCGTTTTTGTCAAGAAAAAATCCTGATTATAACGCCTTTTGGGAAGGTCGAACTTTATGAAACTGTTTTTCTGGAAAAACTTGGTTGTAAAAAAGAAACCCCGGCTTTTTGATCAGATGTATCACAGAGAACACAAAGAAAAGGCAGGTTCCTTTCTCTGACACTGGTTCAGTTCAATAGGATTCCCCGGATTTCCCATTGAACTGAACCAGTGCCACCATTCACCATTCACCATTAATTAGCCATAGCTATGTAATCCCGGAAGCAGATTGACGCCGAAATAGGTGAAAATCACGGCCATGAATCCCACAATGGATATATAGGCGATCTGTCTGCCGTGCCAGCCCCGCATCAGTCTTGCATGCAGGAGGATGGCATAAATGAACCAGGTTATCAGGGACCATGTTTCTTTGGGGTCCCAGGACCAGTAGCTTCCCCAGGCCGAATTTGCCCATACTGCCCCGGTGATGATCCCAACGGACAGGAAAAGGAACCCGAACATGACCATCTGATGGGTCAGTTCATCCAGAATTTTTGTTTTGGGAAAATGCGCCAGCAACTGGCTTCTGTTTTCTGTGTCGGTCTGTTTTAAAAGATACATGAGGCTGAAACCGCATGCAATGGCAAACCCCGCGTATCCTAAAAAGCATGTGATGACGTGGGCTATCAGCCAGTTGCTTTTCAACGCGGGAATCAGGGGCTGGATACGGTCACTGATGTTGGGGGATAAAGAAGCGTAAGCCATTGCCAGAAAAGCAAAGGGTGTGGCAAACGCACCGATAATACGATATTTGTATCTGTACTCAATGATCAGATAGATTACAATAATGGTAAAGGCAAAAAAGACCAGGGACTCGTACATATTTGAAAGAGGGGCACGGCCTATGCCAAGCTGGTACGATTCCACCCATCGCAGGCCAATCCCCGCGATATTCCCCACAGCACCCGCTATAGCGACATAAGTGGCCAGTTTTCCCGGTTTTTCTTTTTTGAATACCCAGGCGGTAATGTAAAGCACTGCTGCCAGTCCATATATAAAGGTGACGATTGACAATATGATTGAACTGTTCATAAGGTTATCTCGTAATTAAAGACCTGCGAGGTTTGCAAACCTCGCAGGGCTTTGGAAAAACTGAATCTGATTCGGTGTCAGTATAAAAAATCTCCCCCCTTTGGAAAAAGGGGGAGAGTAAACACGCAGTTACATTTCTTGTTGGAATTGGTCAGATTACTTGCCAGTCAGCATTTGCAGGCCATAAATAATGTCTGCCAAGTCAACATCTCCGTTGCTGTTGACATCCCATTTTGGGTCAGTAGTTCCGCCTGCTCCAACAGAAAACGGCCCCTGAATGGTAGCGTCGCCAGATTCAAGTACTATCTTGATTGAGGATTGTTTGGATTCATCACCAGCAACAGTCCACATAAAAGATCCGTCATTCGGAGTGCCTTCAGCAATTACTTCCTCATCCCCATCTTGAATAAGGATTATCTTGACATTCGTCTTAGCACCATCATCGCCGCTCCATAGAATAGGCATCATGCTCCCGATACTCCAACTTGAAGCCAGTGTTGGAGATACGGTAATTATCCCTCCGTCCAGTTCATTCTTCCCGCCGCGCACAGCACGTACATAGCATGTTTCCGTCTTGAGTTTGAGATCAACTTTCCCATCGGCGGTTTCCACATACCAGGCGTTGCCGTCGTTTGTGTCATTATCATCATCAGTATAATAGGAAGTAGATGACCAATATTCCGCTGACGGATTCAAGAATATTGTGTTATCCATAGCAGGAGCATTTTTGCTGGCATCTATGAGTGAAAAAAGTTCCTTTTTATTTGGCAGTCGCCAATCGTCATATTCGGCAAACACAACAGCCTCACATGCAAGGAGAGCACCTTCCCAGTTCAACGGATTGGCAGTCCCCCAGTTCGTCGGATCATCAGAAGGAACAGGAATATCCCCTTTCAGCCACATCAGCCCGGTATCAGTATCTGTAATGGTACCGTCTTCATTGTCAACAAATCTGTCTGTTGCCGGAGAGGATCCGCCTCGCACAGCAATTACATAATACTTTCCGGTCTTGCTCGCATAATTAACTTTCCCACCTTCCTCAAAATCTACATACCACGCTCTGGTTTCGTCAGTTTTATACAGACCAGCCGTCCAGTATTTAGCTAACATACCGGGAAAATAATCATCCCTTATGAAAGGTGATGTCCCCGCGTAGTTCACAATCAAATGTAACTCCTGGACTGTAGGAAGGCGCCAGTCTTTAAAATTTCCGAACGGGTAAGTTTCATCATTCAATTTTGCAAGGAAATCGTCGTTAACTTTACCCCAAGTATAGGTATTGTCTGCATCATGGGGATTTGTATAATTCGGGCTGCCGTTTCCAGGTTCTTTTACTGCCCAGAACAGACCAGTAATATTATCCTTAGCCATTGCCCAACTGGTAGATGTTGAGGCCACTTCTTTTCCCTGGGAATCAAGCTTGATATAGGAAGGAGCATTGATCTTGTAATTGTTGTCCTGACCATAGAAATCATCAGGTCCTGTCCCCATATCAGCGGTAGTGGGACAGTCAAGCTTTTTGGTGTCCGAACATTTATTATCTGTAAAACATTGAGAGGGAGGGCTGGAAACTACATCACCCGTCTTTTTGCGGCACTCGAATGTGGGATAGGAAGTGTCTTCTGTACCATCAGCTTTGAAACCTCTTTTAAAGCCGTAGTAGCTGATTTCTGTGCATGTATCAGCATCTTCCTTATAGTAGAATTTGTTGATATCCTTGCCGTCAATTGTGCTGACAAAGGTTCGGATACAGCCTGCGGCATCTCCACAGACTTCGGGGCAACCGCCCAATTCGCCTTCATTGCCATAACAATCAACAGAAATATCTTTATTACCGGTATCCAACCCGCCGGCAGTATCGGGGATGGCCGTTGCCCATACAAATGTCGGCACCAGCATCACCATCACAAAACAGATCGCAAACATTCCTTTGTTTTTCACTTTCATACCTCCATAAACATTAAACATTAAACATTAATTATTATTAAAAACTTAAATAAACCAGCTACCGGTCCAAATCGGCCGGTAAACAATACTCCTTTTTTTGAGTTCCCACCCAATTTTTTACGATCAACTGTCTTTTCATCACCTCCCTGAAAAAAAAATAATTCTGTTCGGCTTGAAACAGCCCGATTTCATACCTTTCAAACATCTGAAGCAAAAATCGTGCCGATTCAGCTTGTTTTCACCAAATCGCAGCGACTGGTTATTTTTTTCACAAACCGTATTATCTCACTCACTCTTTGTTGCGAAAATATCTTTTTCCGTCGGAAACCGGAGTGCTCCGTAACTCGTTGTTTCATTAAGACAAACTTAAGGCAGCATGCAAAGCCTGATTCAATGCCTCTGTCTTGGCAGGTGGCAAACTGCCCACATAATTTGTAAATTCTCCCCGCTTCATAACTCAGCCTGATATTGCAGAGCATCCCGGGTTTCCTGATTGAGATAATCCGCATTTCTGTTAATGATTTCAATATCGTTATCTGATTTGTCAGATCGCCTCAGCTTTGCGATATAAAATTGAAGGGCTGCCTCAATAAAATCGGAAAGTTCTGTCTTTTTCTGAAAGTTGATCGATTGTCGACAGTAAGTTTTCTGGTAACATCACAGAAGTTTGAATTTTCATAAAATTCAGATCCTTATTTTTAAAAGTGCTCATTCACAGAAAAAATAACCACCGATATATCATCACATCATCAACGCCTTCCACAATGACATTGGGTAAAGACGATCTTTTTAAAGTCTCCACCAGGGAGATTTTACCTTCCAAATGTCACAGGCAAAAATTGTGTTGCTCCGTTCATTGACGGTTATGCCATCATTTCTTCACATTCAGGCTGATGAACAATTCCCAGCAGACCGTCAACGGAAATGTCCTCATCTATCAGGGGCCAATATATGCCATAGCCTGACGGGGAGATTTCATATATCATTCTTTCTGTGTCTGATGCATCTGACAATGTCTGTGAGACATCTTTCAGATCATATTCTCTCATCTCCCCGTCAATTTCCATTATTAACCGGCTGCCCTCAATCTTCAGGTTTCTTACCTTATGAAATTTGTTCATATCATCTTCTCCTTTGAAAATCGTCCCACGCCTTCTCAATATATTCAAAATGACGGAATATTATTTTTCTGATCTCTTTTCTTGACCTGCTGTTCATATTGTAGGCATAAGCCTCTGTGATTTCAAAATCATCAATATGCAGCCAGTATTTGCATTCCATGTCACCTTTCCTGCAATGAACATGAATGGGTTCATTCCCTTCATTCGCGTAAAAAAACAGTCTCCAGCCAGATATTAGAAGAATTGTTGGCATATCAGTCTCTCAATCCTTAAATTTTACGAAAAAGTTCAGAATATCATCATGCTCCTCGTAAGGAATCATTATCAGCCTTTTACCATGCCTGTCGATGGTTTGTCACCGTGTCGAAGTATCTTTCACTCGAATATCTAAGTATTTCCTCAATTGTCAACAGAGCTTTCGTTCAATTTCATCTTTCAATCTGTCCATATACCTGTGTGTTTCATGTGATTTTAAAGCGATCTCGAACAGATTTTTAATACTGTATTTAGATTTACGCTTTGAAGCACTCAGATATCTTGCCAATAGCTGAAAGATTGTATGGCCTCTCAATTTTAACTGATAGTTTGCTTTAATTTCGTTCACTGTTGTATTGTCAGGTGCTACAAAGCCCCGGTTAAAGATAAATCTGTGACTTATTCGTGTATCTCCTGTTGGTACGATTTCATTTGGATGAAATGATGTTTCCACAGTTCTGCCGCTTCTGAATTCTTCCACTTCAAATGCAAACCATTCAATTAAAGACTGTAAGACCAATGAGTGTTCTGCCTTTTCGTTTCTGTCAAGAAAATTCTCCAATGTTGAATCAGCATATAAATCGTTTTCAATGCTATATCCTTCGGTCCAGATAATATTTGAATATTGTGCCGGAATGGCGGTGAATAACCACATATCACGGTCAGCCAAAAATGCTGTTTTCAAATGTGAAAACTCTGATAACCGATCATATACATTAAGCAAAGTGGTTCTTCCGCCACATGGGAAAAAGTTGGCATTGCAGATACCCATTCGTTCTTCCAACCACCGATATATCATCACATCATCAACGCCTTCCACAATGACATTGGGTAAAGACGATCTTTTCAAAGTCTCCACTATCTCATCAACTGTCAGCCGCACATTAATATCCTCCTCGATCTTCACCTATAATCAATTCCTTGTCTGAATATTTTGAATATATAAAAGGAGAATGTGTGGCGACAATAAATTGATTATTTGTTTTCTGAGCAAGAAGAGTGGGAAAAAGCAATCGTTGCCAGTCAACATGCAAACTTAATTCAGGCTCATCAATAAAAATGATGTCATCATTATGGAAAGCGTTATAACACAGAAAACTCAGCATCTGCTTTTCACCGGAGGACAGCTTTTCAGATGATAAAGCATTTTGGGTTTCTCCCAATGTGAGGGTGTCAGTAACTTTTATTCCTTCATATTGAAAAAGATCATTCACTGTCTTTGAAAGCACAGTGAACGGTTTCATCAATTCATTTTTTATTTCAGTAAATTCAACAGTTTTTGCCTGAATTTCACATAAAGCATCTTCTAAGAGATTGACTTGGCTGTTATTGATGGGGGAAGATGATGTTTGTGAAGTATGTTCCGTAATAAAACTTGAAAGCTCACTTTGAAGTCTGTTTGTATTCTCTGAAATATCAGCGTATTGCTTAGTAAGAAGATAAGAAATATCTTCCGTGGAAATTGATGTGACAAATTTGTGCTGATGTACAGATAATTCTTTGGACAGATTATTTATCCCTTCTTCAAACTCACGATAAATACGACCACGCTGCATAGCTGTCAGGACTTCTTCAAAGCTGTTGACTTTTGCTTCACGTTTCAAACTTGTAAAAAAGCCGCCTTCTATACGCCTGAAAGTTGGGAAGAAAACAGATGCTCCTGAAACTTTAAGGATTTCTCTGTTAAGGAATTGGTAAAACATTTTTTCACCATATTCTTCCAGAGACATGGTTTCTTTTATTTCTCCTTGCCCAACATTCCAAGCTATTGATATGACTTTTTCGTCAGCTTTTATTTTCAAAGAGAAATTACTCGTTTCAATTTCCACTTTATCAAAAACAGTATCTTTCACAAAATTGATATCAGGAATAACTCTTTCGATGTTTCCGCTTATCAGATACCATATCAATTTTAACACAGTAGTTTTCCCCGATCCGTTTTTACCGGTTAAAATATTAATATCTTCATCAAAATTCAGGTCAAAATCTGATTTTTTATTTTGATATAAACCTGATAATTTGAAACGCCTGATAGTCATATTCTGCTCTTTACAAAATTAGCTGTTTGCAATAAAATTATACTTTACTCGTTTATCCGCGTTCATCCGCGGTTTGTGAAAGCTGTTTTCCCGGGGAAAAATCCCGGAAAACTTTTGGCCGGGTACTGGGGTGATGAATCTGTTGTTGATGCTCTCAGAAAGCTGATCCCGCTTTTGTTCCGGTCATTTTATAACAGACTGATTTTTAAGTTAAAAAAAATAGGCGGAACAAAAAACGGGATCACAATTGGAACTCTGTTTGTGACATTTTCATCAGCCCCAGCCGGGTACTTATACCTTTTGAACTGTCTGTTTGCCAAACCGAATATTTTTGCCTGAGCCATTTCCATTATATAATCCCAGACAAAGGTGCTCGCATTCAGGATTTCTATGCCGATCAGCTCGCCGTCTCCGTTTATTTTGGCAGTGATGTTCGGACTTATTTCCAAACTTCCCGCCTCCCTTTCGTTGGAAATGACAAAGTGCAGAACGTCATCATATTCAAAGTATTTTATTTCTGATTTGTTCATTGCGAACCGTCCTGTTTTTATTCGGAATGTTATCTGCTGCCGTGTCACTGCATGAACATGTCTGCCGGCGATCATCCGGTCTGTCACAGTATCGAAGTATCTCTCACCCGAATATCTCAGTATTTCCTCAATTTTCCCGATGTCAAATTTTCTTGATTCGGCCCTGTGTCTTATGTACTCAGACCAGATACATACAATTTTTTTAAAATATACCCGATTTTCCAGAAAATCAACCCTTAATTTCTGACAGGTGATTTATTTCAGTAAAAAATTGATATGGTGAAATCATGGAAAATAATCTGTTCTGAAGCACAGTGGTGCAACGAAGCGAAATAACACCAGATATCCACCATTGGAGATGGTGGGTTTCGTTGCACCCACATTTTAGATATAAATGCACAGGAAGGTTATTTTTTCTTACACACAGGATTGAAAAAAGGTGGCCAAAAAATACAAGAAGGAAAATCAGCAGTTTACCGGAAAAATCCGGACTTTTTTTTCAGGATCAGGCTGAGTCCCCGGGGCAATTCCTCAATAATGGGAGATGGCTGTTCCCTTGTTTTCAGGTCAATGACAAATCTGAGTCTGTCTGTCTGCTCACCGACCCTGATCATTCGGATCACATCATTTTTCACTGCCACAGACGATCTCCCTGAATTTTTCCACTTTCCTGAAAGATCAATCACCAGCCTTAACGGTCTGTCCAAAAAAAACAGGTGGTATTTCTTTATGGGAACACTGGCGGCAATAACCACCCTGAGCACATCTTCCACTTTTTCCAGATCAACATCATTTATTATAAGAATGTGGGCCGATGGATCATCCCCTTTCACAACCTTTTTTTCAACCGGACGATCAGACAGTCCCGGTCCGGACGCGGGATCATCGTCCCCATTTACAACATGAAACCCTTTCAGCCAGATTCGGCCCGCGTGTGCGGAGGCAACTCCCATCACTTCCGCAACAAAAAACAGGAAACCGGATATCAGGAGCAGGCTTCCCAAGCTTGCAACCTTTCGGAAGCCTTTTGATCCTGTTATCATTTGGTTATGGTCAGTATAAGTCCGTCAGGTGATTCTTCGACAATGGGAACCGGTGTTCTTTTACCCTTTAAATCTATGACCAGCCTGATTTTGTCAGAATGCTCACCAACTCTTATTCTTTTGACCATATCACTTTTCACTGTTACGGCCGACCTTCCTGAATATTTCCATTTCCCCAACATATCCAGCACTATTTTCGGAGGCGGAGCCAATGTAAAGCTTTTGTATTCCCGAATGGGGCCGTCAGACAGAATGGACAGTTTGAACTTTCCTTCCGAAGTCTGAGGCTTAAAACCTTTCAATATCCGGGATTTCTTATGCTTCACTGAAGGTTTTTTTGCATCAGCCTTTGATATTGCGGGCTTTTTTGTAACAGGCTGTGGCACCGTAAGTTCTGCTGCCAGATCATTCACACGACCTTTGACCGGATCTTCAGGCGGCTCTGATTTCTTCTTTTTCCCGGTCAGATTGTATGGATCATCCTTCATAACTGTCTCTGGTTTGTCCGCTACAAGAGGTTTTTCTTCCAATGGGGGAAGAGGCTGTTCAACAGGAGCTTTTTCCGGCTTGTCAACAACATGTCTTTCCACAGGCGGCTTCTTGATGGGACGCACAAGAGGCCGATGTTTCTGCTGATCCGGCTGGGGAGTTTCCCGAGTGAAAAACCACACCCCTCCCCCGATAAGAAGCAGGATGGCTGTAGCCACTGCCAGCTTGGATGCAAGGCTTTTCAGAGGATTATCAAATTTCCAGAAACGAGTCCAGCACTCCTTGCAACGATAAGGAACGCGTGGGAAAAAGTATTGGAATACTTTTTCCATACCCCGTCTGTGTGAACTGGTTACGTTTTCACTTCCGCATTTTGGGCATTGCATAACAATCTCTCCACTATAAAAAAATTATTGTAATGATTTTTCAACTCTTTTCAAAGCAATACGCTGTTTGTAAGCAGATTACGATATAATCATTAAAATTTCAACTGGTTTTTTCCCTGACCGAATTTATAAACCCTTCCGAAGGATTTCGCCCTTATAGAACAACTGCAGATATAAATCAATGGGGTAGAGAGAGTAATTATGAATTATGAATTATGAATTATGAATTATGATTTTTATTTGATGGAACCGGGGGATTTGGCAATCCCCCGGGAGCATCATTGCCGAATTATGATTTTTATTTGATGGAACCGGGGGACTTGGCAATCCCCCGGGAGCATCAGAATTATGAATTATAATTTGATGGAACCGGGGGATTTGGCAATCCCCGGGAGCATCATCGGGAGCATCATCAGGTACGCGCTAAATCGGCCAGACGCTGGGACAGCTTTTTGATCCTGCCTTCCATTGCCATTTTATTTTTATTTGCGTTACCGGAAACCTCAATCTCACTTTTTCCTTTTTTTTCAGAAATTTCAATGCAAATTTTTTGGTGGGACATGAAAAATGCCACAAAAAAACCGATAATCATTATCACAAACCCTGCATAAACGACCAGAACTCCCGGGTCTTTTGTTACCTGAAGACCTGTATAATGCCGTTTATGATAATCTGTGACAGAAACAATAAAATCGCCCTTTCTCATCGCGTCAAACTTGGGATAGCGAAAGGGAATGACAATTTCAAGCGGATCCTTTTCATCCTGCGTCAGAGTCCCGACAAAGCATTCCCCGATATTATGGCCCATGAAATTATAAGAATCGCTGAAATCCCTGACAACAAAACTTCCCATATCTTCCGGAATATCAAAAGGCTGCCCCACAGAGGCCTTTTGGGTATAAACCATTCCTGTTGCCTTGCTTGTAAAATTCAATGTGATATCTGCCGGAGGAAGCGTTCCGTAGCTGGACTGAAATATATTGATCCCCTTATACCTGAGCGGATCATTCACAATAATATCCTTTTTTAAAACAGGATGTTCCTTCTCAATAAGTGTCAGGGTGGAGCGATATTCTTTGGGCGCACCGGAATCATAAAAGCTTACATCAAAATCATCACAGCGGATCTGAAAATCCAACTGATGTATTTCATTGCCCTTTTTCAGCCGGATATGATCGGTCATTTCACCCTCCGGGATATTGACAAATCCCTCAAAGCCGAAGATTGAGCCGATCAGACCACCCAACAAAAGCAAAACAACGCTGATATGCACAATATAAACCCCCAGACGGGTCCATCGCCCTTTTTCGGCAAAAATACAAAATCCATTGTCAGTTTTTTCAACCGTACTGTATCCGAAGTTTTTGGAAATAAAGGGTTCATAGACATTCTTCAACTGTTCGGGGGATTTCTCAGCAACAAGCATTTCCTTGTGGGAAATCTTTCTGAAACTTGAAAGAACAAAAGAAGGTGTTTTGACAAAAATGACTTTCCATGTTGCAGAAAGCCGGGCGACTGAACAGACAACAATATTGATGGTCAGGATCAGAATCAGAAACCGGAACCACCAGGAACGGTACATGTCAAAAATATCAAGCAGGTTAAAAAGGTTATAAAGAAAGTTCCCATATCTGTGAATATAATCAGCAGGACTTCCGTTCTGGGGAATGACAGTTCCCACCGCGGAAGTGGCTGCAAGCAGCATCAGAACAATGACTGTCAACTTGACAGAGGTAAAAAAATTCCATAATCCGTCAAAATAAACGGAAGGTGTTTCTGCCTTTTTCATCCTTTATTATTATTTCCTTTCTTCTTAGTGAAATTTCAGGGACTGGTTCAGTTCAACTGCCGTTTTTCAGACAGACCCGGGCGATTTTCCTGAAAAATCCCATTAAACTGAATCAGTGCCAAATTTTAAGTGTTCAAAGTAGCATCAGCCAACGCTGAACACGTTTTCCATATTGTGCAGGAGTGAAACAGAAATTATGTGTATCAAACTCTTTTGCTAAATAAAATAAAAAAATGCACTTGACAACAATAAAAACGTAATAATTATTTTGTTCAATTGCAGTGAAGTGATTCTTATGAATTTTTTATTCAGGGAATAAAAGCTCTGAAAGACAGATTTGATACAGACCTGACAGTGGTAAGTTATAATAACATGCTGAAATTGCTGATTCTGGTATTTCCCGGATCTATGTTCCCATCGAATAATTTCAGCGTGCTGTCAAAATATGAAATTTGTTGAGACAGAAATCTCAGCCGTCTGCCATATAATCAGCAGATTGAAACCTTCTGACTAATCTGAAAAAAGTTTGCAGATCCGCTTTCAGGCGGTTCCTGATCTGCCTGAATCATGGACTGAAAACTGATTTTTCAATGTTTTCTTAACAAAGAAGAAAGGGAGTTTGTATTGCATAAGATCGAAGTGAAAAACATCACAAAATATTTCGGCGCAAAAAAAGCTGTGGATGATATCACCTTTACTGTTGAAAAAGGTGAGATACTCGGCTTTTTAGGCCCCAACGGCGCCGGCAAATCAACCACCATGCGGATGATTACCGGCTTTATCCCACCTTCAGACGGCACTGCTGTCATCGGCGGTTCTGATATCATTGAAGATTCAATTGCTGCCAGGGAAAAAATCGGATACCTGCCTGAAAACGCGCCGGTCTATCCGGACATGACAGTCGTCGGCTATCTGGATTTCTGCTCTGAAATCAGAGGTTTTTCAGGTGGGGAGCGCAAAAAAAAAGTGGAGGAGACCATCGAAAAATGCTTTCTGACAGAAGTGAAATATCAGACCATCGGCACCCTTTCAAAGGGGTTCAGACAGAGGGTGTGTTTTGCCCAGAGCATTATCCATGACCCCGAATATCTGATACTTGATGAGCCCACAGACGGGCTTGACCCCAACCAGAAACATGAAGTCAGGCTGATGATCCGCAGAATGAGCGCGGAAAAGGTCATCATCCTTTCCACCCATATTCTGGAAGAAATGGACGCGGTCTGCAACCGGGCCATTATCATTGCAAACGGTAAAATTGTGTCTGACAGCACCCCCTCTGATCTCAGGGCAAAATCACCTGTCCATGGAGCAGTATCTCTAACCCTCCGGGGCACTGACCCGGAAAAATTCCTTTCCTTTGTTCAGGAAATAAACGGCGTCAAAACTGCAAAACTCATCAAAAAGGACACAGATGCGTTCAAAGTCCGGATATTCCCTGAAAATAAAGACACCCCCATTGCAGACAGAATCATATCCGGGGTGTCCGAAAATAAATATGAGCTGAAATCCGTATTTGTGGAACAGGGTCGGCTGGATGAAGTTTTCCGGACCATCACCACCAGCGATCAGTAATTGTGAATTGTGAATTATAAACTGTAACGGACATAAATATGAAATCTTTTAATAATGTAGGAGCGATATTCAAAAGGGAAATTGCCGGTTATTTCGGATCACCGGTGGCTTATGTTTTCATTGTGATATTCCTGGTTCTGCTGGGATTTTTCACCTTTTATATCAGCCGTTTTTTCGAGGTCGGTCAGGCAGACCTCAGAAATTTTTTTGAATGGCATCCGTGGATATTCCTGTTTCTTATCCCCGCGGTGGCCATGCGGCTGTGGTCAGAGGAAAGGCGCATGGGAACCATAGAGCTGATTCTGACCTTCCCCATTACCCTGGCTGAGGCGATCCTTGGCAAATTTCTGGCAGCATGGGCCTTTATCGGCATTGCCCTGTTTCTGACATTTCCCATGGTGATAACAGTGACATATCTTGGGTCGCCCGACATCGGACCTGTTTTCTGCGCTTATCTGGGGAGTTTTTTATCTGCCGGCGCGTTTCTGAGCGTGGGAATTATGACGTCCTCGTTTACACGGAGCCAGGTGATCAGTTTTATCCTGTCGGTGATTATATGCCTGTTCTTTATTCTGGCAGGTTATCCCCCGGTGACCGATGTGATGGCCGGATGGGCACCGAACTGGATGCTTGATCTGATTTCCAATCTGGGCTTTCTTTCCCACTCAATTTCCATAGAAAGAGGCGTACTTGATTTCAGAGACCTGTTATACTATTTTTCGGTTATATTCTTTATGCTCTTTGTCAATGGCATTGTGATACAAAACCGAAAAGCGTCTTAGCCAGGCTTGTATGTCATTGGCTGAACAGCTTTTGGTTTACGGCTTATGACATACGGCAATTAGCCAATAAAATGACAAAAATGGAGGTAAGAAAATATGTCTGATGAGAAAAAAGCCAAAAAATCTGCCATAGGCAGCAAATCACTTTTTTCAGCAGGCGGGTTGGTTCTGGTTCTGTTCATACTTATTCTTGTAAACATCATCTTTTCCCGCGTGAACCTGCGGTGGGACAGCACAGATGATAAACTGTATTCCCTTTCCGAGGGGACCCGGAAGATTCTGTCCAATCTGGAAGAAGATGTGAGCCTGAAGGTGTTTTATACCAAAGACAGCGTCAACACTCCTGTCCATATCAAAACATACTCTCAGCGGCTGCTTGATTTCCTTTCTGAGTATGAATACTACAGCAGGGGCAAGGTTTCCGTTGAAGTGTATGATGTTGAGACAGATTCGGATGAGGAAGACTGGGCCCGCAGTTACGGCATTGAACCTGTCAATCTTCCCAGCGGTGAAAGAATATATTTCGGGCTTGTGGCAATGGCCGCGGATCAGGAGGAAACCATCAAAATGATTGATCCGTCCAGGGAAACCCAGCTCGAATATGATATGACGCGGATAATCTCAAAAGTGCAGTCCCCGGAAAAGCAGAAGCTCGGTATTATCAGCAGTCTTCAGATCTTTGGCACACCCCCCGCGTTTAATATGCAGAGTCCGTCCCGGGGAATGGAACCGTGGATGTTTGTGACAGAACTGAAAAAAACATACAATGTGGAAGAAATAAACACGACTGCCGGAAGTATCGGTGATGATATTGATCTGCTTCTCATTCTTCATCCCAAAAACCTGAGCGAAAAACTCAGATACGCGGTTGACCAGTATGTTCTGAAGGGCGGCAATGCCATTGTGTTTGTTGATCCTTTTGCTGTGTCCGACAGTTCTCCCAACCCTCAGGGGATGCCCAGTTCATCTTCTTTGAAAAAACTGTTTGCCGCATGGGGCGTTGAAATGGACGCGACCAAAGTCGTGGTGGATTTTGACTATACCACCAAACTCAGGAATCAGAATAATCAGCCGGAAGACAGTCCCCTGTGGCTGTCCATAAAGTCGGGGTCTTTCAATGCTGATGATATTGCAACGGCAAAGCTTGAAAGCATACTTCTGCCAGTTGCCGGCGCGATTAAAAAGATTCCGGACAGTGAGTCTGAGTATAAATCTCTGATGAAATCCAGCAGCAATTCATCGCTGACAGAGAGTTTCAAAGTCCGGTTCGGGGCCAGTATGCTGCGCCGGGATTTCAAACCGTCAATTGATCAGTACGATCTCGCGGTAAGGGTACGGGGAAAATTCAAAACCGCCTTTCCTGATGGCAAGCCGAAAGACAAAGATGCAAAGGACAAGTCCGACAAAAAGGATGAATCTGAAGCAGCACACCTCGCAGAAGGGAAAGAAGATGCTGTGATCGTCATTATTTCCGACGCGGATATGCTTTTTGACAGTTATTATGTGAGCAAACAGAATTTCCTGGGCATCAATCTTTCAAGAATGTTTAATGACAATCTCAATTTTCTGCTGAACACGACTGAAGTGCTGACAGGGAGTGAGGAACTGATCAGCATCCGGTCCAGAGGAAAATTTGAAAGGCCGTTTGTCAAAGTTCAGGAGCTTGAGAAAAAAGCCCAGACCCGTTGGCTGGCAAGGGAGCAGGAACTGGTCAGGAAAGCAGACGAAACCAACCGGAAGCTGAGAGAATTTGACAAGCAGAAGGATAAATCCCAGAGGTTTGTCATGACACCGGAGCAGGAATCTGAAATACAAAAATTCCAGGAAGAAAAGCGAAAGGTGAACAGCGAGTTGAAACAGGTCCGCAGGAATCTGAGAGCAGATATCGAAACATTGGGAAACAAAATCAAATTCATCAATATTTTTGTCATGCCAATGCTCGTTTCCCTCGCGGGGATTGGGTATGCGGTTTATCGGCGAAAGAGAAGCTTGGTAAAGTGAAAAGTTGAAAGTGGAAGGTTGAAAGCAGATATGTAAACCTGCTGGAATAAAACTCGGAGTGCAAAGGCTTTGCTTTTGCGCTCCTTTGTTCTTATAACTACAGGGAAATCGGATAAGAAAAGGAAAGGAATTTCCCTTCTTATCTCTTTTCCCTGCAGTTTCAGATAGGAGGAATTTTATGAAATCAAAAACATTTATCGTTCTTCTGGCTGTCTGCTGTGTACTTGGCGGCGCCGTGTATCTTATAATGAACAGCGAAGACTCTGCAAATAAGCAGGGGATGATGGGGGGAAAACTGCTTCCGGATCTTTCTTTGGAGGATATTTCCGGGATCACCATCAAAGACCATGAAAACTCGGTTGTTCTGAGAAAAGGAGAAAAGGTGTGGAGTGTTGAAAACAGGTTCAGCTATCCCGCAGACTTTTCAAAGATATCGGAGATTGTGAAAAAACTCAGGGATGCAAAGATCGGAAGAACATTCAAAGCCGAAGACAAAATCCTTTCCCGTCTGACCCTGCACGGCCCGGGCAAACAGGAAAAACCCGAAGATCAGCGAGGCGCCGAAATTATTCTGGAGGATAAGGAAAAGAAGGTGCTGGCAGATATCATCATTGGGAAGGCAAGGGAGGCTTCAGCCGGTGCTGGCGGCCAGTACGTCATGCTTGCAGGAAATGCGGATGTCTGCCTGACAGACAAGAATTTTCGGTTTTTGGATAAAGAACCCGCTCAATGGCTTGACAAGGAACTGATGAATGTCAAACCGGATGATATTGAGAAAGTGGTCTGTATTGACCCGGAAACAAAGGAGGCCATATATTCGCTCAGACGTCCGGAAAAGGGAAAATCCCCTGAATTTTCAGATTTGCCTGAGGGGAAGAAGATCAAAAAATCCAAGGTTGACGATGTGTTCAGAATGCTTTCCTCTTTCCAGATAGAAAATGTTGCTGATCCTGCAAAAAAAGCCGAGGAAACAGGTTTGGACAAGGCACTGTGCTTTGAGTATCATCTTTTTGACGGAACCGTTTACAAGGCGTATCCCGGCAACGCTTTAGCCGATGATAATGACAAATTCTATTTTAAGGTGGATGTCAGTTATGTAGCCCCGGAAATCAAAGAGGAGATTAAGCCGGAAGCAGAGGGAGATAAGGAAAAGGAAGCAGATGACGGGGCCAAAGCAAAGAAAGCGGAAGAGGAAAAGGCAAAACAGGCTGAACTTTTGGTGGAATCCAAAAAGCTGAATGAGAAAATCAGTCCGTGGACTTATGTTATCTCCAAATGGAAACGGGACAACTTTATCGCCGATACCAAAAAATTGCTTGAGGAGAAAGAAGCAGAAGCCCAGAAGCCGGAAGCAGCACCGACACTGAAGACTGAAGAGACACCTAAACCGGAAGCTGAGACTCCGGCAACAGAGACTCCGGCTGCAGAAGCTGAGACTCCGAAACCGGAAGCTGAATTCAGGGAGGCCAAACCAGTCCCGGAGACTGAAGAGGCAGAAACAGAGACTCAGGAAGAATAAAGGGTGCCCGTGAACATGCATGATGCACGTTCACGGGCACTTTGCCTTTGTGTGAGATACCCGGGCATCAATACCTTTCAAATTCGGTATCCATGTCATCAAAATTACCACCAGCCTTATCCACCTCAAAGTCGTATCCAACAGCCAGTTTTGTCTTGGCGGTATCTGCATTTTTGCGATCTTCGGGTTTATGTTTTGCGCCTGCCCTTACCGATGCCCTTGCCCTGATTTTTCCTGATTTTTTTTGAATCGCTCCCGCAGATTTTTCCGGATATGTCCCTGTATTTCGGACAGTGTCATCAACCGTGAAGAACTCAGTCATGTCCCGGAGATGCTCGGCCTGACCCGCGAGTTCCCCGGATGTCGAAGCCATCTCCTCAGCGAGAGTGACGTTTTTCTGGATCACCTGGTCCAACTGCTGAACCGCCACGTTGATCTGTTCCGCACCCTTGTTCTGCTCGCTGCTTGCGGCAGCGATCTCCTGAACCAGTTCAGCGGTCTTCCGAATGTCCGGCACAAGCCTGGCAAGCATCTCGCCTGCTTTTTCCGCTATCTCCACGCTGGAAACGGACAACTGACTGATCTCAGCCGCAGCCTTCTTGCTCCGTTCTGCCAGCCTGCGAACCTCGGATGCCACAACCGCAAACCCCTTACCCTCCGTCCCGGCCCGGGCCGCCTCAATTGCTGCGTTCAGGGCCAGCAGATCCGTCTGAGCGGCAATCACCTCGATGATCGATATTTTTTCAGTGATTTTTTTCATGGCAAGGACAGTCTCAGCCACCGTCTTTCCGCCTTCCTGTGCATCCTCGGCCGATTTCAACGCTATTTTTTCGGTCTGCATTGCATTGTCCGCATTCTGACTGATGGCGGAAGTCATCTGCTCCATGGATGCCGATACCTGCTCTGCCGAACCTGCCTGCTCTGCCGAACTCTGGGACATTTCCTCCGAACCGGAACTGATCTCCCGGCTCCCAGTGCTTACATTGTCCGCGGCAGACTTCACACTGACGACAACCTCATTCAGTCTTGTGATCATCGAATTCAATGCCCGGCCGATCTTGCGGAAATTTTCCCCGATGGCGTGGGTGTCGTCATTTGTGGCAGTTCCGACGAACTCAGTGTTCATATCTCCGTCGGCCATCATGTCCAAAGTTTCAATGAGCCTGTTCACCTCAGCTGTCTGGTAATCAGCCTGTTTTCTGACCAGGCGGGCAGCGCGCTTAATCTCGGTCTGGTCAGTGAACATTTCCAGTGCCCCGATGATTTTGCCATCTGCATCTTTTAACGGAACACCTGTATAAGAGATATCCAGAAGGTTGTTCTGCGGATGCGCGTCTGTCTCAGAAGTCACACTGTGGCCCAGCCTCATGCACTGGCTGGTAGCACATTTTTCGTTCTGGCAGTCCGATGTCCTGAAATGGCTGTGACACTCGGTGCTGATAAGCGATTCCTGCGGCAGACCAATGAGACCTGCGCCGGCTCTGTTTATATAACGGATTCTGAAATCCCGGCCCACGATAAACACAGGCATCGGCACAGAATCCAGATGGCTGACAAGCGAGTCAATGATCCGGTTCACCCCCCTGATGAGTTTGGCATATTCCCCCCCATGCTTTTCCGGGTCAGCGCGGACACTGAGTCTGCCATCCACCGCAGCCCCGGCGAGCATATTTGCGTCATCAGTCAGGGCCTGAATGTTGCTGATGATATTTTGTATGCTTTTCGCCAACACATCCTTGTCTGAACGAATGTTGACCTGCACGGACAAATCGCCATTGGCAATACACTGGGCCGCGGCAGCCTGCCCGCTTATATTGCTTTTCATATCTCTCAATGCATCTGCAAGAATTCCGATTTCATCTTTCTGATCTATGTCTATCTCAGTCTCAATGTCACCCCTGGCAACAGATTGGACAAAAACAACGCTTTCAGCCAACGGTCTGGTAATCCGGCTTGCAACAAAGAAGGCTATGGCCATTCCCAATATCACCGCTGTCAGCAGTCCCCATTTGATTCCCTGGACTGTCCGGTCTGTTGTGGCGGCGTTTTTTTCCCGGCGTATTTTCATCAGGCCTTCTTCCTCGTGCCTGAACTCGGACATCAGCTTCCTGAACTCGTCAAAATACTTTTTGCCTTCTGCTTTTCCGATAAGGTCAGCCATGTTGTCCATTGTCTCTGTATCACCGATTTTTCTGCGAAGAGCAATGGCCGGCTCTGTGACATCTTTTTTCCAGGCTATCATGGTTTCTTCAATCTCTCCCAGCAGAGTTACTTGTACAGGGTTGTCACTGACGGTTCTTTTCAGTTCCGAGACGAGATTGGAAAACCGCTTCTCTCCGTCTGCATAAGGTTCAAGAAATTTTTTCTTTCCGGCCAGAAGGAAGCCTCTCATACCGGTTTCCATGTCAACAGCCGCTGCCAGAATTTCCATTGCCTTCTGAATCACGTTGTGGGTGTGATCCACCCACCTGTTCGCATGGTTCATGGTTTCGAGGTTCGTCACAATACTGGCTGCAGCATCATCAGCGGATTTCCCGCGCCTGATGATCAGGTCAGCCTCGACTTGGGTGAACGCGGCGATCTTTTTGCGGAAAGCATCAAAATGTCTCTTGCCTTTTTTTTCGGATATGTATGCATCCACATCATCCAGTGTTTTTATCCCGTTGTTCACTTGCCTGCGAAGCGCAATGGCCGGCATCGTGATCTGATCAATCCATTCCTGGATGAGTTTCTCAGCTTCCTCAAGCTTCCTCACCTGTGGCAGGTTGGCTTCCACGGTTTTCTGCAATTCATGAATTTCCTCAAAAAAATGTTTTTTCCCGATGTTGTAAGGCTCCAGGAACTCATCCTCACCAGCAAGCAGAAAGCCTCGCATTCCGGTTTCCATATCAACCGCATGTGTCAAAATAAGCTCTGCACTCGCAATCACCTTGTAGGTATGATCCACCCATTGCCTGGCTTTGTTCAGCGTTCCGAGGGCTACGGCACTGTCTGTCTTGGCAGTATCAGAAGCTTTCTGGCGTTCGAGAATAAGGTCATTTTCTCTGCTGATGAAGGTGTTTATCTGACTGCGAAATTTGTCAAAGTATTTCTTGCCTCGTGCTTCTCCGACACGCTTTGCCATGTCATTCATTGTTTCTGCGTCACCGATTTTCCTGCGAAGCGCAATATTCGGCTTGACAACTTTTTCCTGCCACTCCCTCACCGTTTTTTCGATATCTTCGAGTTTCGTGACCTGTTTCGGGTTATCCCCGACCTTTTTACGCAGGGATCTGATTTTTTCATAAGCTGCCTTCTCTCCTTCCCTGTAAGGTCTGAGAAACTCTTCTTTGCCGGCAAGCAGATAGCCTCTCATGCCGGTTTCCATGTCAACAGCGGACCCGGTAATTTCCATTGCTTCCTCAAGCACTGTGTAGGTATGTTCAACCCGCCCGCTGGTTTTGATCAGCGATTTGATACTTCCCCCGCCAATGACCAGCAGTGCCAGCAGAGGAACACAGACACCCACCATAATCTTTGTTCTTACTCCCATGTTTTTGAAACTCATAATTCCCCCCTAAGCTTGTAGGGTGGGTGCAGCGAAGCGTAACCCACCATTTGGAGAAACCCGCCATTTGGAGAAACCCGCCATTTGCGGAAACCCGCCATTTGCGGAAACCTGCCATTTGCGGAAACCTGCCATTTGCGGAAACCTGCCATTTGCGGAAACCCGCCATTTGCAGATGAATAAGGTGGGTTTCGCTTCGCTTCACCCACCCTACATTTTGTTTTATTCATTTTGTTTTATTCATTTTGTTTTATTCATTTTGTTTTATTCATTTTGTTTTATTCATTGACCTTGAAAAACTCAATCGAATTTTGAAGCTGCTCGGCCTGATTTGCAAGTGTCCCGGATGTTGAAGCCATTTCTTCAGAGAGTGAGACATTTTGCTGAATCACCATGTCCAGCTGCTGAACTGCCTTGTTGATCTGTTCCGCACCCATATTCTGTTCGTTAGTTGATGCACTGATCTCCTGTACCAGATCAGCAGTTTTTTGAACATCCGGCACGATCCTTGCCAGGAGTCGGCCTGCGTTTTCCGCAATTTTCACACTTGTGCCTGACAGCTCACTGATCACAACCGCAACCTTTTGACTCCGTTGGGCCAGCTTGCGAACCTCGGCAGCCACCACAGCAAATCCTTTGCCATGCTCTCCGGCACGGGCCGCTTCAATAGCGGCGTTCAGTGCCAGCAGATCCGTCTGTGCGACAATATCTTCTATAATCGAAATTTTCTGAGTGATATTCTTCATGGCGGTGACAGTTTCAGCGACCGCGTTTCCGCCTTCATGAGCATCCTCAGCGGATTTCAGAGCGATTCTTTCAGTCAGATGTGCATTGTCTGCGCTCTGACTGATATTGGAGGTCATCTGCTCCATGGACGCGGAGGTCTCCTCAGCCGAAGCAGACTGTTCAGCCGCGCCCTGAGATATTTTTTCCGAACCGGCACTCAGCTTCTGGCTCCCGTCGGCAACACCTTCCGCGGCTGATTTCACACTTATGACAACCTGGTTAAGCCTTCTGAGCATCAGATTCAATGCCTGCATGAGGGTATCCTGATCCGACCGCTCTCTGATCTCCACAGTGAGGTTTCCGTCTGCCATCTCTTCCGCGAGGTGTGTGATGTCATTCATCGCATCTGCCAGCATGTTCAGATTATTCCTGATCTGATTGAAATCGCCTTTGTACTCATCAGTGATTTTTTCAGGAATGTCTCCCCTGCTGACCCGGTCAATATGCTCGGCCGCCACGTTCAGAGGCCCGATCACCGCATCAAGGGTGTTGTTCACCCCCTGTACAATCCTGGCATAATCCCCCCTGAATTTCCCCGCGTTCCCCCTGGTACTGAGCCTCCCTTCCATGGCCGCATCGGTCAGCACGGACATCTCAGCCACAAGGCCGTTTACAGCGTCAATACAGTGATTGATATTATTTTTGATATCATTGAAATCACCCCTGACTTCGTCGGTGATTTTCTCCGGGATGTCACCCTCGGATATCCGGGAAAGATATTTTGCTGTCATGCTGATCGGAGTGACAAAGGTGTCAGTCAGATTGTTCACTCCGACGACAAGGCTCTTCCAGCCCCCGTCAAAAGGCTCTGCATTGACACGGGCATCCAGCCTGCCCTCCCGGACCGCCCGGATCTGCTCATCCAGTGCTTCCAGAACTTCACTTATTTTTCGTTTCATATCTCTTAATGCGCTTGCCAGAACCCCTATCTCATCCTTCCGTGCCATATCAGTCCCGATGCTGAAATCACCCGCGGCCACGGCCTTCGCAGATTCAGCAGCTTTGCCCAGCGGATCTGCAATCCCTTTTGCGATAAAGAACGCGAGAATCGCCACAGCCAGTGCTATGCCCAAACCCCATTTCAATATGGAAAATATCAGGTTCCGGATCGGCTTCCTTACTTCGTCTTCGTCAATCTCTGCAAGCAGAACCCAGGTCGTATCCCCAACTTTCAATGGAGTGAAAGCTGAAAGGACTGAAACTCCCCGGTAGCCTGTGATGATCTTCCTGTCTGTTTTGCCCTCGAGTGCTTGTGTGACCGCATCGGTCCTGACGCTTCCCTTGTCCTTATCGGCAAAAGACGCTTTTACTGAACGGTTTGTTTCATCAATGGAAGAATCAGATCGCATAAGTTTGTCTGATCCCACGAGGTAAGTTTCTCCGGAATCGCCCATGCCTTCACGCTGCTGCATAATGGTGTTGATCGCATCAAGAGAAAGCTGGAGGGCTACTATCAGTTGCACTTCTTCATTGTGGATCACGGGCTGTGCGATAAAAGCGGCAGGTTCGCCATTGCTTGGCTCGTAAGGTTCAAAATCAGCCATGCCGAACTCTTTGCTCTCCAATACCCGCATGACCAGTTTGCCAATGCCTGATTCGGCGTACCTGCCGCTGATCATGTTCGTGCCGTAGTCTTTCTCCTTATTTACTGTATAAAACACCTTTCCCCGGGGATGGATCAGAAAAAGATCATAATAGCCGTACATTCGGATATATTTGGCAAAGAAGTCATCCTTCTCTCCTTGGCCCTTAGGGGCAATCACTTCCCCCATATTTGCGGTACTGATAATGGCCCAGTTGAGACCCGGGATATCCAGGGGATCATAGGTGGAGATTTCCATATCTCCGGTGCTTTCCCCCTTGACCATTTGGCCGGAGTTGCCGGCAAATGCTTCATCAATATCGGGCCCGGATTTTTTTTCTCCGATTTTGCCTTTCTTAACCACCCTGTTGCTGCACAAGCTGACAATGCCGTCTTTTCTGCCCACGAGGTAAGTCTCGCCTGTCTCTCCCATGCCACTGTGCCTTTGGACGATGGTGTTAAGGGGGTCAGTCGGAATCTGCAATGCGACCAGACCTGAAAGTTTGCCTGAGTGATCATAAACCGGGGCACCGATGAAGGCTGCCTGCTGTCCTTTGCTGGGGGTGTATGGCGCGAAATCCTCAATAGCCACTTTCTTTGCTCTGACCACCTTGCGCCAAAGACGCGCCAGACCTTCATCCTTGTACGGGCCGTAACCCAGGTTTGTACCGAGATCACTCTCTTTGCCTGCGGTGAACATCACATGGCCGTGAGATGCGCAGATGAGGAACATATCATAATAATCATAAGCTTTTACATAGTTGCTCAGATACCCACCGTATTCGTCATAAATTTTCCTGTATTCATCCGTTGACACATTGTAAGGCCCGTCAGAGGTGAACTTCATCTCATCATGATACTTTTTGACATGCTTGTACATATTCAGAACATCCTCACTTTTTGAAAGGACAAGTATGTCGTTTCGCACCCTTGCAAAAAATTCTTCAGTCTGCGCCTTTTTGAGTTCCTGTACGGTCTCAAGCTTCTCAAATGCGGCTTTCCTGAATGATCCCGTTGTTTCTGTCAGAAACTCCATGTCTCCCCTGCGTTCGGCAAAAAATCTTTCAATATCAGCCTTTTTGATGTCACGCACAGACTCAAGCTGCCAGTAGGCCTTCTCCGTCAATGCCTCTGTTGCCATCCTGCTGCTCTGCCATCCCACAACACTTAGGGGAATAAGTCCGACAAGCAGAAACAGCCCGATCAGTTTCCATTTCATCCTGATGTTTTTCAGTTTAATCATTTTGCTCCTCTCATGTAAATCAATTTGTCTCTGCCTCTGACAAGTGTGATGTTCTCATCTCAAATGGGGTGAGAGCAGGCACTTGCAGAGTAAGTATCCGGTTAAAAGCTTTGCGGATTTTATGTCTCACACAAAGGCACCGAATGCTGGTTCGACGGGGCTTTTACTGAAAAATCCCGCTTACCGCACAGGTTGAAAAATTGTGCTGCAAGCAGAACTGATTCAGGGGAGCCCTGTGACTGCTTTTTAATAACCACAGAGAACCGCAGAGGAGGCACAGAGAACCGCAGAGTTATTATTTTCTCTGTGGTTCTCCGCGGCTTCTCTGTGGCCCTCTGTGGTTTTTACGGTCACGTCAGTGGTTCAGGTCTGAGGCTCCCCTTAATCCGTTATAAAGCAAATTTCCAATTTGTTTCAGGCACAATTTGAAAAATTGTACCACAATCAGAACAAATTTCCAATTTGTTTCAGGCACAATTTGAAAAATTATGCCCCCGTGCAATTTGCAAAATTGCACTACATCATTCACACTGCTTTTCAGCTTCCATGAAGCTGATGGGTACTCTTCCGCTAATGCTTTGATTATCTTTTGAGCTGATTATGAAACTTGAAAAAAATCAGCATGTTACCCCTTATGTGCCGGACGGGGTTGCAAACCCCGTCCGGCAGTCTTAGCCTGATGCATATGGGTTGCAAAAAATCAGCATGTTACCCCTTATGTGCCGGACGGGGTTGCAAACCCCGTCCGGCAGTCTTAACCTGATGCATATGGGTTGCAAAAAATCAGCATGTTACCCCTTATGTGCCGGACGGGGTTGCAAACCCCGTCCGGCAGTCTTAACCTGATGCATATGGGTTGCAAACCCCGTCCGGCAGTGCAAACATGTCAGTCACGGACCTCTGACCGATGAAAGATAGCGAGAAAGTCTTCATTGCCGCTGTTTTGAAAATCTGAAATTCACCTGCATTTATAATCGAAATTCATGCTTGCTCTTATACGAAAGATTGTATATATTTGGACAGTGTAAACCAAAAATATTCAGCAGATTGAAAAAAAATCCCGCGGGATTGGTGAATCTTCTGACACCAGACAAAAAAAGGCACTATGAAACTCAATTACAGAACGATTAACAAGTTGTTCCAGTCCATTTTTGACGGTGCTCCGCTAAAGGCTTACGACAATAAATCCAAACTTGCATTGCTGGACACCATGGGAAACAGTTTAAAACATATAGAATCTGTCCGGCTGGCAAACAGATACCGCAATCCGTATTATTCTTCCAAAGAAATGAAACTGGAAATTGATTATTCGGACGATTGCTTTTCACTGTACTTTGACGGCAGCGACTTACGGATAAAGGACTGGTATAATGATGTTCCAGTGTCCGATGTTGAGCAGCTGATTCAATTTTTAGATGCGGTAAAAGGCAAGTATGAGGAGGCAGCAGGACGGGCAGCCAAACGGGAAAAAATACTTGGTCTGAAAGATAAGGCGATTGAATCCAGATTAAAGACGTTGGCAAAGGAACAGAGATTTGCATACAAACTGCGGAAATATCAAAATAAAGTCAAATTAATCGTCCAGATTGACGAGGTTAACGGCATTGAAATAGATATTCCGTATAACAGGTTCCAGGAGGTGCTGAGCGGCGTGGGAGAGCTGATTCGGAACATCATTGATTTGTATGAGCAAGGGCTGAAGTTCAAGATTAAGCCGGTTCAGCATGTATATCGCTGGAAAGGCTACTCTCGGAAGGGCAAAGACATCTGAAGGAGATGCTCTTTTCACTCGACAGTGACGAGTGCTGAACTTAGGTGCTTTCCAGAAAAGAATCTCCCACTATGGCAACGTAGGGTGGGTGGAGCGCAACGTAACCCACCTTGTGCGGATGTCCGGAGGTGTCTGGTGGGTTGCGCTACGCTCCACCCACCCTACATCTTAGGTGTCTGGTGGGTTGCGCTGCGCTCCACCCACCCTACATCTTAGCGGATGTCC
>JAOZLU010000360.1 GCA_029934695.1 Desulfobacterales bacterium
CCGACAAAGCTCTTCCTGGTGAATCTGCTCATATTTGTCACGTTCAGCCTGATCACCACCGGTGTCTTTTTTTCGTTCCGTTATATAAAGGATGAGATTCCCCGGATATTCAGCAAGAAATTTGACCAGATTATTGAGAATGCACAGTTGGGAAGGGATATTGGGCAATTAATCGCTGAAACAAATTTTGTTGTCGGTACTTCCTATGGAGATGAGGAAATTTTAAATACCAGAGGCAGATATCTTGTCAACGAAGTGACAGAACTCGCTGTAAAAACCACAGATGGGCAGATGAAAGCATCCCTGAGCAGATTTACAGAGAAGGTCCGAAGGGTTCTTGAACAATGTGCAGTGGTAAATGCCGGCCGTCAGGAAATAAAGATAGTTGCTCAGGATATCGAGAAAAAACTGATCTCCCTGGAGGAGACCATCTCCAACCAGATTGTTGATATTATGATAGAAGGGGGGGATGTCTCTATTTTGGAGCGCCTCCCTTTTGCCATCACCAGTTACCGGGAGGCCCTTCTCCGGATGAATCTCCGTTTAGCTGATCTGGGCCTGGCCTATTTCAAATCGCCGATAAAGGAAGAGAACCATCCCATATTCACCTTGCTGGATGATCTCCATCTGGCTTTTCGGACCCTGACCGGTTATGAATCGGATATTGCCGGGTTCGGCAGACAGTTTTTGGAAGATATCCGAAAATACCGGGAAACCGTGGTGAAATTTCATCAGGTTGCCGGGGAACTGCAAGCCCGAATGGATCAGATGAATCAGGAGAAAGACGATTTGCTGACTTTAATGGCAATAACAGACGATAATATCGCATACGCGGCTGAAGAAGGCGTGGAACTCCTGACAAAAAGGATCACCAGAGGGGCAGTGATGGGAGGTCTCATGAGCTTCTTCGCCACCCTGATTATCTTCATCCTCTCTTTTCTTCTGGGACGATCTATCACCAAATCCCTGACAAGCGTCATTGAAGGACTTCAGAATGCATACAGGAGAGTGACCTCAGCTTCAGGGAAGGTGGCCTCAGCTAGCCGGCAACTGGCACGGGACACGTTTGATCAGGCAAGCTCTTTGGAAGAGACGGTTTCATCCATGGAAGAAATAGATGCCACGACCCGGAACAATGCGAACAATGCGGGTCTTACAGACAGTATCGTAAAAGATTCGGCCGGAGGGATCAGAGATGCCAATATTTCTGTGAGTCAGCTGATGCGCTCAATGGAGGATATTTCCCGATCAAGCGAAGAAACCCGGCATATTGTCAAATCCATTGACGAAATTGCTTTTCAGACCAATCTTCTTGCCTTGAACGCTGCGGTGGAAGCGGCGCGGGCAGGAGAAGCCGGTGCAGGCTTTGCCGTGGTGGCTGATGAGGTGAGAAACCT
Source organism: Desulfobacterales bacterium (assembly GCA_029934695.1). GTDB lineage: Bacteria > Desulfobacterota > Desulfobacteria > Desulfobacterales > 4be13 > JAOZLU01. The sequence continues at coordinate 1,398 of JAOZLU010000360.1, forward strand.
TGCCATGCGGGTTGCGGATGCGGCAAAAAATACTGCCGAGATCATCGAAAGCACCATCAGGAAAGTGCAGGACGGTTCAGAACTGGTTTCGATTGTAAATGAAACCTTTGCCAAAATTGAGCAGGATTTTCAGAAAATCGGGGAATTGGTCGGAGAGGTGGCCTCAGGCTCGAATGAACAGTCCCGGGGAATCACCCAGGTCAATATCTCAATGTCTGACATGGACAAGGTGGTGCAAATGAGTGCGAGCAGAGGTGAGGAACTGGCTGGCACGTCTGAGGAAATGAATGCTCAGGCAGGGGATATGAACGGGTTTGTCAATGAACTGGCAGTGCTTGTGGGCAAAGTCGGATCAAGTCAGAGATTTTCCCAAAATAAAATACCCGGAATGTAGGGTGGGTGAAGCGAAGCGGAACCCACCATACAGCGATATGCAATCAAGACAGGTGTCTGCAATGCGTCATTTTTTTATCTTCCTGAAAAAAATTATCACCCTGCTTCAGCGTGAAAAAATTTTCAAAGTTTTGCTGATTCTCCTTTTTGTCGTCCTCATGGGGAGCATGGCTTTCACATATTTTGAGCAGAAGATACGTTTTATTGATGCGCTGTGGTGGTCTGTTGTCACGCTGACGACGGTGGGATACGGTGATATCTCTCCAACAACCACAGGCGGGAGGCTTGTCGGAATGATCGTGATGATTACAGGAATCGGTTTTCTTGGCATACTGACCGCCAGCATTGCCACGATATTTATTGAAGACAGACTTTTGGAGAATAAGGGCATGAAATCAACCGATGTAAAGGATCATTTCATTATATGCGGCTGGAATTTCAGAGGAAATGAGATGGTTGCAGAGCTTCTGGCAGATCCCAAGTGCAGTGATATTTCCCTGGTGGTGATCGCAGACATACAGGAAAAACCGACAGATGACCCGCAACTGCATTTTATACGCGGTGAAGTCAATGCCGGCGTTCTGAAAAAAGCAAATCTGGATGACGCCCAAGTAGTCATGATCCTTTCAGATGATCATCTGGATGCCTACGCACGGGACGCAAAAATCATACTGAACACGCTGACCATAAAGAGCCTGAATCCTCAGGTTTATACCTGCGTGGAACTCATGGATTCCAGGAATGCCGAACATTGCAGGATGGCAAAGGCGGACGAAATCATTGTTGCCGGAGAAATGGGGACGAATCTGCTGGTACAGGCTGCCCTTGATCACGGCATCACCCACCTGATCAGCGAGCTTGTCAGCAACCATTACGGAAAGGAGCTTTACAAAATAAAATTGCCGTCCGCTTTGGCAGACCGGACTTTTTTTGAGGTGCTGTGCGAGATGAAAAAGCAGCATGAAATCCTCTGCGTCGGGGTTGAAGACAAAGCAGGCACCTTTATTGCAAGCCCTGACAATGACTACACTCTCGGTCAGGAGGACCGGCTGATTGTCATTTCTTCAGAACGGCCTGGCTTTGCTGCATAAAAAGCGCATTACGCCATGAATCGCCAAATAATCCCTGCTTATTGCTGTTCCATCTGCACGGATTATGATTATATGCAAAGGCCCGGGCGTAATATCAGTTTCCAATCTCACAGACGACTCTGACATGAATGTTGAAGTCGGGGGCTGAGTGGGTCAGATCTTCACAAAAAGCGAATTCCAGGCTCACCGCGGGGGTGAGTTCGCAGATAAAGCCCAACGCGAGTTCCAGGCTGTCATCATCCAGTTGGGAAATTCCTGTATTTTCAAAGGGTGACGTATAGTAATTCAACTGGGCCGCCAGCGTCCATGAATCGCTTAAAGCATATTCCCCGCCTGCAAACATTCCGAAAATTGTATTCACCGATATATCCGGCCCTGATGTTTCAGGATCAGACAAAAAAAATACCGAGGGGTTCAGATACAGCGCAAACGATGGGAAGCGGAACTGTGAGAGGACAGAAAATCCGTGGTCAAAACCACCGCTGCCGAATCCCGCATCTTCGTCTCCCGCAGGTATTTTGAGCGTATAAGCCAAACTGACGGATGTGGAGGAAAACCGGTTTTTTTGAAACAATCCGGTTTCTTCATCTGTCAAAGAAAGTTTCGCTGAAATTGAACCATCTGCCAGACGGAGGCCACCTGATTCTGCGCTGAACCACTCCTGCCCGTTTTTTGTCAATGAGTACGCAAACTCATTTTTCGGACGCTCTTCCCTCCCGTAGTTGGGAAAACCAAATGTGTCATGATAGTCTTCCAGGAATCCGTCCAAAAATCCGCCATCCATACTGATCAGGGGAATATCAAGGGAAAGTGTCAGATATTCCGTCATACCGTATTCAAACAAAAAATCCAAAACCGTCATTTCCATATCAATCAGGGTATTCCAGTCTGCTGATGTCTCATTCACAAAAATACTGGAATAATCTGCGGACAGAGAGAGCTTAAACCGATCTTCCGGAACCACGCCCGGGGAATCCGGGTGCGGAGTCAGAAACATGAGATGGGGCGGAAACTGATTCCTGACGTGCAACGGACCTTTTTCATATCCGGCCTGCACATTCCCTGTCAGGCAAAAAAAAACTGTTGTCGTCATGCAAATTCGGCTCAGGGTTCTGCAAAACCATAGGAACAGGGTATTTTTCATATCAGACCTCTGCGGTCAGACCAGTCGGACAATGATCTGACCCATGTATGTCATTGTCAATAAACGCATCTTTAATCTGCCCTCTGTCCATCATATCTTTTGTGACAAAGCAATAATCAATCCGCCAGCCGGCATTCCTTTCCCTTGCCTTGAACCGGTAAGACCACCAGGAATATTTGACAGTGTCAGGATAAAAATGCCTGAAGGTGTCCACGTAACCGTTTCCAATGATTTTATCCAGCCAGTCCCGCTCAATTCTCAGAAAACCTGAATTCTTTTCATTGGCTTTGGGATTTTTCAGGTCAATTTCATTATGTGCGGTATTATAATCCCCGGTGATGATGAGACTTCTGCCGTCATTTTTGTACTTGTCCGCGTATTCAAAAAAATCCCTGTAAAAATCAAGTTTGTACTGAAGGCGTTCTTCACTCATTTTTCCGTTGGGAAAATAAATGTTGAAAAAGACGAAATCCTTGAAATCCAGTTCAAGGATGCGGCCCTCATCATCATATTTGGGGATGCCGATGCCATGTCTGACCTGACAGGGTTTTCTTTTTGTAAAGACAGCAACGCCGCTGTATCCTTTTTTTACAGTGGAATAAGACCAGTAAGATTCATAGCCGTCAATATGCTTCATTTCATCTGTGAGCTGTTTTTCCCCAAGCCTGGTCTCCTGCACGGCAAAAATATCGGCATCCATGCTTTTGAACGATTTCAAAAAATTCTTGTTCATCACAGCCCTGATTCCGTTGACATTCCAAGAAATGAGTTTCAGTTTTTCAGACATTTATGGCCTCCGTATTTATTTACATACATATTTCTGATCCTTCATCTCCACCTCCCCTTTTTCCGGCCTCCTGAAATTACTGAGTCATATACCGGTGATTCTGTCCGATCCGGGCTTTCCGATATAAATGTGCCCGCCTTTTCCTCTGTGTTCTCTGTATCTTTGTGTGAGATATTGCTATGAAATTGCAACCTCCCCTAAATCCGTTATAATCAGCAAGTTTCAAGTTTCAAATGACAAAAGGTTTGCCGCACCTAAAGGCGGAACTACAAACTTATTTCATCAAGACCCGCCTCAGTGATTACAAAGATGTAATCCCATGTCCTGTTCAGCCGGTACTGTATCAGGGCCAGTGGCATTGTCGGATTTCATATATAGCTCTTCGCCCGATTCCGACGATCCGGATTTATTCTGGCACGATCATTGCCGGGTTATGCCGCTTATATTTGCAACTCCCCAAATACGCTGCAGGTTGGTGTAATCATCAAATATCTCATCCTGACTCAGAACCGGGGGTGCATTCCCAAAGTGTAGATGAAAATGATAACTGTCCGAAATTATTGATACCGGCATTCTGCGTGATTCTGTTTCTGTATCAGTTATTTCAATAAGTTATCCGGATCATTGACATGACTGCTGACGATTTCCGGAAAGTGAGATTCAGTTTCAGCTTGCCGATGCTGGCTTTGATTGACATCTCCCAAAGACTGGCTATGCTTAACAGCCGTTCGTTTTCAGTATTCTCTATCAGATATCTCGCATAAGCATCCAGTTTCGGACTGCCGCCTGTGAACCAGAGGAATGTATGTGTGTCAAGGAGGAATTTCACGGCATATATTCCCTGAAATCTTCGAGAGGTTCGTCAAAATCATCCGACATTTCAATCAGCCCTGCCGCACTCCCGAATTTCGGATACGGTCTTTTGTAAGGAAAGGGTATGATTTTGAAACCCGAACCGTCATCTTTTGTTATGACAACCTCCTCTCCGCCGGCCACCATCCCGATAAGTTCGGCGAGCCGCGTCTCAGCTTCTTTCAGTGCTACCTGTTGCATAATGATCTCCGTCAGATTATTTGATTTCAGCTAAAAGTTTTCAGTGGCACAACCTGTATTGGACACCAAAGTGGATACTAATGCCATAAATACACACATTCTGCTTTGGTGTCCGATACCGCCTTTTTCAGACTGTGATATTGGGCATTTTTTGCCGGACGGGCTGACATTCCGTTCGGCAGGGAATCCGGTTCCTCCGGGTGGCATTGTCGGATTTATATGGCTCTTCGCTTAATAGCTCTGAGTTTAACTTGACACGAGCAATTCAGGGTTATATTTTCTTTTACGATTTGCGGCCTGCCCGAACCGCAACTTTGTTGTTGCCACAGTCAGTATTCAGTACCTGAACACACGCTTTTCGTCCCATATCGCCCTTTTTGGCCCCAAAAAAGCGATTATAGCCTCGTTTCAGAGGCAAAACTGACATGATTTCTCTTTGATATTTGATACTTATCTTGGCCCGACCCAATTCTGACCTCTGGCTCTTCGCCTGATCCCATCAGTCTGGATTCAACTTGACACGAACAACGAGGGCCGCCTTCTTTGCTTTTTGGCATACCCTGGTTTCTGTATCAGTCAACCCAGTTTATAACAGTCAGATCAGGAACTTGTCTGAAATGACGGAGGTTACGGGTTACAAGTACGGCACGATGGGCAAGTGCCATGCTGGCAATCAGAATATCCTTACGACCGATCTTGCGTAATTTTTTTATCTTCTTCAGAGCTTCAAATTTAATGGCCGAGTTTTCATCCATCGGCAATATCGGAATCTGACACAGAAGCTCCTCAGTCCGGTCAAACAGTTTCTGAGCCCTCACCAACTGATTCCGATCAGACGCCTTTATGAGAAACTCGGAGCGGCCGCGCAATAATTCTATTTTGGTTATGATCGTAATTTTGACATCGGGATCACCGAGTTTTTCAAGATTCCTGATGACATTCGGATTCCCCGCATGCAGATGGGTCAGGGTGTCGGTGTCAAGAATATGCATCGGGATATTCCTCCTCCGGTCTGCCACGCTCTGAATATATCATAAGACAGAGATCACTCAATGTCTCATCATCTGACAGGGAACCTGCCTGATTCAGCAATATTGCCCTCGTATCATAGCTTCTCAGCCAGTCATCCACGGCTGATTTCAGAAAACGCCATTCGTCTTCGATTCTGCGACCCGGAATCCTGCCTTTGAGAACCTGTCTTTCAATTTTTTCCTCAGGAAGTCTCAGATATTCCGCCACTTCTCTTAAATTCAGTATGCTATGTATTAACTCACTCATTTGTTTTCTCCGTGTGTTTTTTGCTATACACATTAAGGGACCCGGAAAAAACGCATTACCCCATGAAAGTTCGCAAGGAGTGCAAA
>JAOZLU010000958.1 GCA_029934695.1 Desulfobacterales bacterium
ATCCGGCCGAACGTGCAGGTTCAAGCTTTGTGCCTCTTTGTGTCCTCTGTGGTTAAAAAGGTGCAACGCAGGGCTGATTTCAGGCCTCCCCTGAAAGCGTTATAATCAGATATGTTTTTCTGTGAGAATCGCCAAATATTCCGGTCAGAACTATCATGCCCCAGTCCAATATCCTTTGGGATCAAACCGCCGCAGCATGGCCAGTTCCGCTTCTTCGGGCGCGGGTGTCCGGGAAAGTTCCCCCGCGACGCGGAGGGGCCATCCTGTATTTGCCAGAACTTCGTCAACAGTGACACCGGGATGAAGCGAGGCAAGCATCATCTCGCAGGTATCCGGATCAAAGCGAAGGATGCCGCGGGTGGTGATGACGGCTGAGGGGCCGCCCCTTGGGAGACCAACCTGCCTGCGCCATCCGGCTCCGTCGCCGTAACCGGGCGAGGTGATGTAATCCACACGCGGAACAAAACGATGTCTCTCATGGGCCATGATAATGATATGCCGCTTTCCGAGACTGGCCAGGTCGCATGCGCCGCCGCTGCCCGGAAGGCGCGTTCCCGGGTTTTCAATATCGCCGATGTAAGTGGTATTCAGATTCCCAAAACGGTCCACCTGCGCGCCGCCGATAAAACTCGCATCAACCAGTCCCTGCTGAAGCAGTCCCATCAGATCCGCGGTGTCGGCCAGCCATTGGGCACGGCAGAGATTGGGCAGATCCCCCATTGTCAGAATCGGTTCGGGCGCGACGGTATCCCGCACGATGCCCAGCTCATACACGCCCACGGCATTCGGCGCATGGGTGCTTTTTGCAAGAAAAAACCCCAGCATGGGCAGACGCATTCCCACAAATATCACTTCTCCGTCGGCAATTTCACGGGCTGCGGCCGTGACCATGAGATGGGGCAGGGTGTATTCAGAATTTTCAGTAGCCATAATCTGTCTCCTCTGATATGACATGATGTTTCAGGGCCAGTCCGTGTGTGCGTTCTTTTCCCAGCAACGCGAGATAATCATCGCTGTTATGCACAGCATCCACCTGACGCGCCTGCCAGTCTGCAAACGCTTCCGGTGTTTTACTGGCGGTCCGATAGGCGATGAACGCCTCATGGTCGCGGTTGTAACAGCCTGGCACTGGTGAGGGATGCGCCCCCCACGGTGCATGAACCACCGCGCTCACCCGAAACCCGGGAGTAATCACGCGGTTGGGATCACTGGTGATAACATCTGAGGAAACAATCTCCTCGGCCGTGATGATAATGCTTTGGCTGGCCAGGCAGGCTTCCCGGGTTATGCCCAGGTTCCCCCAGACGTGGGCATTGCCGTATTCATCAGATCGCTGGACGTGAATAATCGCCACATCAGGGCGGATGGCCGCGACCGCAGTCAAAGTATTGCCGGTAAAAGGGCAGGTCATTGTTTTCAGACTGGAGTTGGTTTTATACAAGTCGCTGCCCAATGCTGTTCGGGTCGGCATAAATGAAACACCCATTGCTGCTGCCCGCAACCCCATGGACAGCGTCAAATTGGAGTGGTCCTCTATTTCAATGGTACGGTTCTCCGCGGCGCGCCGAAAATTATAGCCGGACCCGGTGATGACATTTCCCACCCACCCGGCCCGAATTTTGCGGACGCATCTCCCGCCGACAAGCTGATCAAACAGTATGTCGGAAATCGGACCGATCAGCGTCAGATCACGTTTCCTCTGACGAATCATCTCATGGCCCGCGGCAAAGGGGATTAATGTCTCCTGTGCGGTTCCCATTACCACTGCACTGTCATCAGGCACAAAACGTGCGATTGCCTGGGACAGACTTATCTTTTTGGTTTGAGTTTCTTCTGGTGCTTTTGTCATGAATTTATATCCCTCATCCTTCAGACTTCAGACTTCAGACTTCAGACTTCA
>JAOZLU010000959.1 GCA_029934695.1 Desulfobacterales bacterium
TGTTTGATGTTTGATGTTTGGTGTTTGATGTTTGATGTTTGATGTTTGATGTTTGAAACTATTTTGTTGATTTTATGAAGTTATTGAGTTTTGGACCTAGTTCATCAATTATTTTTTTATACTCGGCAATGTCTTCTTTGGAAACCACTTCTCTGCGGCCGGTTTTGCGTAACCACGCTTTGGTTTCTTCAAAAGATCCTCTCGCATAGTAGTAAAATCTCCTCTTGTCTGCCTGGGAGTGCCTCCCATAACCTTCCGCAAGATTCGCCGCAATACTGTCTGAAGAACGGATAACCTGATACCCCACAGTATTCTGAGCCTTGACCGGCCAGCTGTCAAAAGCAGACCATATCATATCTGACAGCCTCTCAGACAATATGTAAACATCCATCTCATAAATTTTTTTCACAAAAATTTCCCCAACATCAAACATCCAACATCAAACATCCAACATCAAATCCAACATCAATTCCACGGGCTGTAAACAACAGTTCCTGCCATCTCACCCATCAGCCGGTGCTGTTCAAACCGGCGCAGGGTGAAGGGTCTGAGCATGTCAGGGCATTCGCCGTCTGCCATAAACTGCGCCATATATTTCCCGGTGACGGCTGCTGATTTGAATCCGAAATATCCCCATCCGCAGTCCGTATAATAGCCTTCAATGGGATCATTGCCGTCCATGATCGGGGCCATGTCCGGTGTCATGTCCGCAAGTCCTCCCCAGATACGCATGAATCTGACACCTCTCAGACACGGCAGAAACTCCGAGAGCGCCTCTGCCTGATGTTTGATGTAATGTGCGGTGGTCTGAGTGGTGTAATTGGGCCAGGGATCCATGTGTGCGCCCGTGGCAATTTCCCCTTTGAGTGTCTGGTTGGCGTAGCAATGATAGGCTCCGGATGAGACCACATGATCCAGCAGCGGTTTGAGCGGCTGCGTCACCATTGCCTGTATGGTCAGAACACTGACGGGCAGATGGATTCCCAGCATTTTATAAGAGAGAGATGCAGAATATCCTCCAGCAGCGTTCAGCACCCGCGGGGTGGAAATTGTCCCCTGATCGGTTTCCACAGAGGTGATTTTTCCTTTTTCAACATTGATTCCAAGGACTTCTGTTCCCTGATGAATATGCACGCCGAGCTTTGCAGCGCCCTTTGCCAGCCCCCAGACCACAGCATCATGACGCACAATCCCCCCGGGCGGATGATACATGCCTCCGAAGATGGGATATGTGATGTCTTCTGAAATGTTCAGGGCCGGCACCAGTTCCTTGCATTCCTTTGGATCGGCAATATGGCTTTCAATTCCGAAAAACCGGGCAGAGGCCACCTGCATACGCATGGCACTGAGTGCTGCTTCGCTGTGCGCCAGATTCAGGTTGCCGCAGTTATAAAACATCAGGTTGTAATCAAGCTCTGCTGTCAGTTTTGGCCACAGTTCAAGCCCTTCCTTGTAAAGGGACAGATTTTCCTTTGTCCGCTGGTTTGCGCGGACGATTGCCGTGTTTCTGCCGGCTCCGCCAAAGCCTATATGGCGTTTTTCAATGACCGCTATATTTTTCATGCCGTGGTTACGCGCCAGATAATAGGCGGTGGCAAGTCCGTGCAGACCGCCTCCGATAATCACCGCGTCATAATCGGACATGAGCGGGGCTTTGCCCCATAAGCGTTCAGATTTGCGAAACATAAGTTCTCCCCAGTGTATTTTATAAATGCATCCGTTTTCCCAGATTGTAATGGAATGGACTGTGTTGAACATTTAATGATAAAAGTTTCCATATCTTTTGAAACAAATCCTGTCAAAAAAATTGAAAGAAAAAAATTGAAACTGGCAAAAATAAAATCTGATGCCCCAATTTAATGGAGGAATTTCCAATACTTTCTGAAATAAATCATGTCAG
>JAOZLU010000361.1 GCA_029934695.1 Desulfobacterales bacterium
CTCAATCCTCAATCCTCAATCCTCAATCCTCAATTTTCTTGTCTTTTATCAGCATTGTCGAAGGGTCCAGAAGCAGAGGGGGATGATCCGCGGAGTCTGACGGTCCCCCTTTTAAAGCTTTCACATGGATTTCTTTTTCTTCGGGCCGGAGTTGGAATGCAACTTCAAACAGGTCAGCAACATTCAGAAGGGGGGCCGGTATTCTGTCAGGGCCCAGGTCTTCATGCCGATGAGTGCGTACAGTGAACCAGACATGCATGGAATGGTTTTTTGCCAGCGTTTTAAGCGCGGTAAGAGAGGCTGTGACAGTTTCATCAAACGGAAGTCCGTCAATCAGAAGCATCTTAGGCAGAAAAATGTTCTGTTCTGTCAGATCAGTCAGCCTCTCTTCAAGCTTGGGCACACTGAAACTGTCAATATTGAACGTCATAATAAGCCGATACGGCAGTATGGCCTCCCAAAGTTGGTTCATTTCCGTGATATCGTACTGGTCTGCAATATTCCGGAATACCTCTTCATACCACAGACTGACTTTTTTCACAGGGTCCGCCAGGCTGATATGAAGCACATTCTGGTCCCGCAGCAGACTGTCCAGGGCAAGCTGAACCAGAATTGCCGTTTTGCCCAGACCTGCACGCGCCAGCACAGCCCCGAATCCTCCCGGGGGGAGGATGTCCCGGGTTTCATGTCCCATAAGTCTCAGGGGGTTTCGGAAAATAAGTTCCTTTTTAAGCATATTGAAATTCCTTTCTCTGAGGTAAATCATCTGGTTTTGATGTAAAGTCCTGACCCGAGTCAGGACTGAGTTTTAAAATTTCGGATTTCTAAGCAATATTCTTTTTTGCTTCCGCGGCTTTCTTGACCAATTCCTCTGCGATCCCTTTCGGAACCTGTTTGTAGGTGGCGAACTCCATGGTAAACTGGGCCTTGCCCTGAGTCAGTGATCTCAGAACCGTGGAATAACCGAACATTTCTGCAAGGGGGACCTGGGACTCAATAACGCACATCACGCCCTCATCCTGTGAGGAAACGATCATTCCCCGGCGCTGATTCAGAGACCCCATGGCACTTCCCTGAAACTCGGTGGGTGTTTCAACAACAACTTTCATAATCGGTTCATGGATAACCGGGCCGGCTTTGGCGTATCCTTCTAAAAACGCGCCGCGGGCAGCAGCCTGAAAGGCCATTTCAGAAGAGTCAACAGCGTGAGAGTGGCCGTCATTGATAACGATTTTGATCCCGGTGACAGGGAATTCCATTTTCGGCCCTTTTTCAAGACATTTTCTGAAACCCTTTTCACATGCAGGGATAAACTGGGTGGGGATGGATCCCCCGGTGACTTTATTTTCAAAGACAAAATCTTCGTCAGCAGCAGGCTCAATATATCCTGCCACCCGACCGAACTGTCCCGCACCGCCGGTCTGTTTTTTGTGGATATAATTGAACTCAGCCTGCCTTGTGATCGTTTCCCTGTAAGCCACACGAGGCATGCCGGTGCTTACTTCCGCATTGTATTCTCGGCGCATCCTTTCAACATAGACCTCAAGGTGGAGTTCCCCCATTCCTGAGATGATCGTATCACCGGTTTCTCCGCTGACAAAGACTTTGAATGTCGGATCTTCCTTGCAGAAACGGTTCAGTGCTCTTGACATGCTGATTTCAGCCTTGTTGTCCTTGGGGACAATGGCAAGGGAAATTACCGGTTCCGGAACATACATGGAGGTCATTGTCAGACGGATTCCAGGGGCCACAAAGGTGTCTCCGGAAGCACAGTCAACCCCGAAAAGCGCGCCGATATATCCTGAAGGTATTTTCCCAATATCTTCCATCTGATTTGCATGCATTCGGACAAGCCTGCCGATTTTGACTTTTTTCCCTGTACGCACATTAATAACGGTATCCCCTTTGGCAAGGTTTCCCTGATATACACGGATATAGGTAAGCTGGCCATATTGCCCGTCTTCCAGTTTGAATGCGAGTGCGACAGTGGGTTTTTTGGGTTCGCTGGAAAGGATAAGCTCTGATTCATTATTATCCAAGTCAAGTGCCCGGTTTTCAACCTCAGAAGGACAGGGCATCAAATTGGTGATTCCGTCAAGGAGCGGCTGCACACCTTTGTTTTTATAGGCGGATCCTATGAAAACCGGTGTTAATGCGCGGGTAAGGGTTCCCTTGCGTATGGCCGACATCAGCATTTCCTCGGTGACGCTGTCTTCAAGTGCGGCTTCCATGAGTTCATCTGAGAACATGGAGGCAGCGTCAATCAGTTCTTCCCGCTTTTCCAAGGCTTCCGGAAGGATGCTTTCCGGGATGTCCTCAACACGGATATCATCCCCTTTTTCACCGTCAAAATAAACGGCTTTCATGGCAACAATATCCGCAACTCCTTCAAAATCCGCCTCAAGTCCGATAGGAATTTGCATGGTCACTGCGTTGTGTCCCAGTTTTTCTTTCAGTTGCCGGATGACTCGGAAGGGATTGGCTCCGCTTCTGTCACATTTGTTGACAAACGCGATGCACGGCACTTTGTACCGTTTCATCTGCTGGTCAACCGTAATGGACTGGGACTGAACACCGCCCACGGAACACAGCACAAGCACTGCACTGTCGAGTACCCGCAAAGACCGTTCAACCTCTATGGTGAAATCAACATGCCCGGGAGTGTCAATGATATTGATTTCATGGTTTTGCCATTCACAGAATGTGGCGGCTGAGGTAATGGTGATGCCGCGCTCTTTTTCAAGTTCCATGGAATCCATGGTCGCGCCCACGCCGTCTTTTCCCTTAACGTCATGAATAGTATGGATGCGCTTGGTATAATAGAGAATCCTTTCGGTAAGCGTCGTTTTGCCCGAATCAATGTGCGCACTGATGCCGATGTTCCTGACTTTTAAAATGTCGTTTTTCATAATACTGTTTCCTTAAATAGTTAAAACTTAGTTCTTATCCTTTACCGTAAGAATTTTATAACAAGCCGGATTTATCAAAAAATTTTATTCCTCCCATTGTTCTGCCAAAAAGACTGACATCTGATCCCTGATTTCGAGTTTACGTTTATGTTTCAAATAAAAAAAATCCCTCATTTGGAACATCAGCACCAAACAGGGAATTTGCCGAAAGAGATCATTGGAAAGCGGCGTTTATAATTTTTAAGAATAATTTTGTCAAGAGATTTCTTTGTTAAAAACGCATTATTCCACCTTGTGTTTTTTACTTTCCACTTTTTTTTAACCAAATCATAAATGGCAACCGCCATAGCCGTGATGGTTGCAAGCGGCGATTCCCGTCAATGCTTTTGTCACCTCAAGCTACTTTGCCGCCTTGCTGATATTATTGCAGGTTATCGCAAAATTGTCCGCTGTTCAGCAGTTTCACGGGCTTCTTTGAGGGTCCTCTATGATCAGAAGTTCATCTTTATTATTTACTCACTTACTCGACAGTGAAAAGTTGAAAATCAGCATATAAGAGTTCGTAGTTCCTGCTGGAGCTTATAAGATTTGCGTAGTTCCAGTATATAAGAGTTCGTAGTTTCGCCTTTAGGCAGTGTTACGAACTTTGAACTTTGTACAAAAAAATAGCAGATTTTTTCATATTGTTAAAGAGAAGAATTTTAAAAACAACATGTTTATGCAATATTATCTGGTATTCGGCAGCTTCAAATTCTCATAATCGGCTGAAATCAATGGCTCATCAGGGGCTCTGGCAGGCAAAGCGGCAATATTGTGGCTGAAAATTCTGACAGCGGTGCCCGGTTTGTGGTTAATTTGCCTGTCAGAAAGTAAAGGTTGAACAATTTTGCAGATCGTTCTGAACGATATCTGCAATAAAACGTAAACTGGCAAATGTGAGGATATCAAAATTCAAGGTGACAGATCAATGAAATATTGACATGACATGCTATTTTATTTATAATTTAATCTTATACAGAAAGAAGATGAAATAATTTGGGTCTTGGCAACAGAAAAATTTATATACCCTCATCCTAAAAAGCCGGATAAGATGGAAAAAGATAATCAGGACAGGACAGCCGTGCGGCTGAAAGGAGTGGGAGACGGATTATGTGTCACATTGGATCCCGCACAGCCGCCTGACTATTTACAGGAGGAACTGGCCAGACTGTTCAGACGAATGAAACATCTCGCGGTGAATGCCCGCGTCACTCTTGATATAGGGGAACCGGACGGTTATGAGGAACTGACCGAAAAACTGGGGAATTTTTTAAAAGAAACTTTTGGTGTCGGATCAGTGTCAGTACCTTCCGGAAAAAAATTAATGCCGGAAGAACGGATTCGGGAGCAGGACATGGACCATTCATGGCGTCATAGTAACAGTGATGTTCTTATGCTGACAGGGCGTGTCCGATCCGGGCAGAAGGTGACAGCCAGAAAACATCTGCTATTATTGGGGAATGTGAATCCAGGTGCTGAGGTGTTGGCAGGAGGCGATGTCCTTATAATAGGAAGCCTGCGCGGAGTTGTGGCAGCAGGCCAGCCTGACAACAGGGAAGCCATCGTGCTGGCACTTGACTTTCAGCCCACCCAGGTGCAGATTGGAGGAATTGTGGCTGCCGGTCTCCCGCCTTCTCTCGGGAAGTTGACAGAATTTGCTCACCTGGAAAATGATACGATCATCGTGGAAGATTATTTGGAAACAGCTCCATTCGGAAGACTGCCTTGGCCAGAGGTACGTTAAAAAATTGAAAATTGAAATTTTCCCTGCCTGAGGGAAATATGAACTTTTTCAATCTGCTGGCTGTAAATTTTTAATTTTCAATTTTCAGAGAGGTGAATAGTGGACGGAAAAATTATTGTTATAACCTCGGGCAAAGGAGGGGTTGGCAAGACAACAGCGACGGCCTCCATAGGAGCAGCCCTTGCTTTGGAAGGGAAACGGGTTGTCGTGGTTGATATGGATATCGGCCTCAGAAATCTGGATGTGGTAATGGGGCTGGAAAACCGGATCATTTTCAATGTTGTTGATGCCATGAAAGGAAAATGCAAGCTGAAACAGGCGGCAATCAAGGACCGAAGAATACAAAATCTTTTTCTTATTCCTGCCTCACAGAGTGATAACAAAAATGTGCTGAGCCCTGAAGAGGTGGTTCTGTTCAGCGAAAAACTTCGCAGGGAATTCGACTTTGTCCTGATGGACTGCCCGGCAGGAATCGAACGGGGATTTGAAAATTCCGTTGTAGCGGCAGATGAGGCTGTGGTGATCTGCACACCGGATGTCTCTTCGGTTCGGGATGCGGATCGGGTGATAGGCCTTCTTTATGCGCGCTCTATCACCCCAAAACTGGTGGTGAACCGGATTGTTCCCGATATGGTGGAAAAGGGGGATATGCTGAGCCACATTGACATGGTGGATGTCCTGTCCATTGAGCTTATCGGCCTGGTGCCCATGGATGATCAGGTGGTAATATCAACCAATACAGGTGCGCCGCTTGTTTTGCAAAAAAAATCAATGGCAGGAACGGCTTTCCGCCGTATTGCCATGAGGCTCAACGGCATGACGGATCTTCCCATCAGAGTTCCGAAAAGTCAGGAACGTTTCTGGAAAAAAATCAGCACCAGATTAGGTATCGGAAAATAAGGATTTAAAAGGAGTCGCCATGCTGAACGGATTTTTTAGAAAAGTTATGGGCGGTGATAAGACCGACAGCAAAGAGGTTGCAAAAAAGAGGCTCAAATTTGCCCTGATATATGACAAACTGGAAGTCTCTGATAATACACTTAAAAACCTGCATCAGGATATTGTTGAGGTGATATCCCGCTATTTTGAAATTGATCAGGAAGCTTTCAAACTGGATATACGCCGGTCGGACGAATTGTCCGCTCTGATTGTCAATACGCCCATTTTATCAGCCAAGCATAAGTCAGCCGGCCCGCGTTAAGAAGTTGAAGGTAAAAAATGAAAAGTTGAAAGTAAAATCCCATAAATAGTAAGGGTGCCCTCTGTCTGAATGCTATCCGCAAAAAATTTCTTCTTTCAACATGCAACATGCAATTTTGTATTCCGCAGTAGTACAGTCAGCTTTGCAGGTCAGATTTTCGGGCTGTATCAGTTTGTTCATCACGCATCCCTCGGGAATGCTGAGTTCAAACAGATCGCTTTCGTTGATCTTCTCCGCGGGGAACAGCCGGGCGTTTTCAAAATATAAGCTGTGTATGGGAAAATCTTCACACAGGGGGCACCTGTAAACTCTGCCATTTGGGAATATAAAATAATTGTCAGCAACCAGTCCCGCACATTCAAAAGGGTCTTCCAAATCCAAAAAAACTTTCGGGTAGGTAACGGTAATGCCGAGTTCTGCGACTTCTTCAGCCACCTGGGGAATGATGCTTATCCACTCCTGCCTTGAAACCTGAAGGTTTTCCCGGGCCTTGGCGGATTTGCCTCTGATGCCGATCACCTGT
The DNA here is from genome assembly GCA_029934695.1 of Desulfobacterales bacterium. Taxonomy (GTDB): domain Bacteria; phylum Desulfobacterota; class Desulfobacteria; order Desulfobacterales; family 4be13; genus JAOZLU01. Next base: position 6,417 of record JAOZLU010000361.1, read on the forward strand.
ATAAAAAATCTGCTGATGCCCAGTTCTTTCAAAAGGGGTGGCATCTGCCTGAGTTCATGAATATTGGCACTGCTGACGGTGTATATGAGACTGGTGGCAAACCCTTTGGCCACAGCATCCCGGATGCCTGCAACACACTGACTGTATGATCCCTCTCCCCGTATTCTGTCATTGGTCTGCCGGGTGGCCCCGTCAAGGCTGAAGCTGAAATAATCCACTTCATCCGGCCCGACTTTTGAAAGAATATCATGGAACAGATAGCCGTTGGTGTCTATGGTAACTGAAGCATAACCCATAAGTTTTGCCTGTTTTATGGCAGAAGACAGTTCCGGATGCAGCGTGGGTTCGCCACCCAGAAATATGACATTGGCCGGACTGCTTTTTTCAGCGAATGCTCTCAGCCATGCCACTATGGTGGATAAAGGTAGTGTGTTTTTTCCATGCTGTTCCGGGTTGATATAGCAGTGCCGGCATTTAAGATTGCAACGGGTGAGGATGTGGAAAAAAATATTTGTCGAGTTTTTGGAAAAGGAAACAGTTTTTTTGATTTTCATCAGTTTTATCCGGAAGCTTCAGATAACACACGGATCAGTGATAAGAAAGGGCTGTAATCCGTAAATCCGTTCTTATCACTGATCCGGCCCCATCAGACATCAGACATCCAACATCCAACATCCAACATCCAACATCCAACATCCAACATCAAACATCAAACATCAAACATCCAACATCCAACATCCAATTAATTTATTTGCCTGCCACCTCTTTTCCGCAGTGCTTGCAGAGTTTGGCCTG
>JAOZLU010000960.1 GCA_029934695.1 Desulfobacterales bacterium
CCGAGGCTGAAAGCTCAAGCAGGCTAAAGCCAGCTAACGTGATAGTGCGCTTTAGCGTACCTTCGCTTTCAGCCGGGGGATTTTTATCCCTCGGCTTCAATTTCACGAATATTTGCTGCAAATTTTACCAAACCAGACAATCACATCTTTCAGAGCATAAACCAGTGCCCTGACCGTGTCAGATGTGGGTTCATATATCGGGTTGTACGGATAGGGCTTATGACTCCCGAATTCATTGGCAATTTTTCTGATGCTGAACAGGAAGTTGCGGAGGATGAGGTCGTCAATATGGTTCTTATCTTTGAGCCAGAGAATGGTGTTTCCGCCTTTCTCATTTCCGCATTCCCTTTTCATGTCCGGGATCACATCCGAACACACCGTCAGAATGTTTTCATACACGATCCGTATCCGGTTCAGGCTGTCCCGGATTCTGCTCTCATCATGCTGAAAATGAAGGACATCCAGGAAAAGCCCGGCCGCCTCGTCATCAATGTGCCTCTTCAGGATAAGCAGGTAATCCGTATTTTCATGGATCAGGCTGATTATCTCGTTGTTCTCAATAATCCCTTTTAATCTGTCAAAATCCTCCTCTTTCCCCTTTTCCATGAAATTCTTTTCCGTGAACTGCTTCATCAGGATGTATTCTCCGATAACCTCGGAGCCACGGAGTTCGTCTCTGGCAGAATACGCGGTCAGGAAGAAGAATTTTTTCTCCACATCCACCTTGTGAACCAGGATCAGCTGATGCAGAAGATAGTCGCCCTCACGGTTGGTTCTGCTGAATTTTTCGTATTTCTCATTGTTGTAGGTGCTGTCAATCCTTCTCACTTCGTTATGTTCGTATTTGGATTCGGACAGATTCCGATCAATGATGAACAGGCTGTATTTCTCGTGATCATGGATAATTTTACGCAATGCATCAGGAAAGCGGTATTCAATCTCTATCAAGTCGGTTGCTTCCACAATCTTTTTGAGTTCATCAGGTCTTTTAAGACGCTTCTCCTTGAACGCCTTTAATTTTTCTGTCACATCATCGTCCAGATATTTCTCAAACAGCCTTTCAATCTGGTCAATATTTGTCACCAACTCATCTTCCACATACAGAATCTTCATTTACTCTCCTCTTCCCAGAAATTTACAAATCTGACTTCAACGGCGTATATACCGTTCTCTTTGGTCACGACGGGTTCTGTTTCTATAAGCTTGCAGAAATTCTCAACAATCACATGACCGATGCCGGATGTGCTGACGTTGATCTTTTGATTGTAACGGTTTTCTATTCGGACGGCAATCTGTTCAGACGTGTCAGTGAACTGAATCTGCAATCGCCGATCCTCTCTGCTGACAAATGCCGAATATTTGACTGCGTTCAGAATCAGTTCCTGGAACAGGATGAGAAACTTGATTGCCGAACCGTTTTCATTTCCCATTGCATAATCTGCCGCGCCGTCAAAAGAAAAATCAGCTTCAAAGAAATATTCCCGCAGGAAATCGGTCATCTCCTGTAAATCTTTGTTTTGTGAAATATATGCCCATTCTGACTCGGCTTTATCGAGAATATCTTCCGAGGTGAAATATTCCACCTGGAAATTAGGAAAATATTTTCCGTCAAACATGTTGCCCACGGAATATATTAATGATTCCACAAACACAGATTGCATATCCGTCCTGCTGCCATTACGGGCATCATAATAAAAATCTTCAACGGAACCTTCAAAAGACAGATTCATGGCATTTACGATTTCCCGAATCAGATTGGCTCCCCGCAGGGCCTCATCAATGACTAACGGTCTTGCATCCTTCTCTTTTTTCAGGTTTTTAAGCGGATGAATGATAGTGTTGACCAAGTTCTTGATGGAATGGGAGAGGTCGGCGATGACTTTGTTTCGTTCGTCAA
>JAOZLU010000362.1:0-7007 GCA_029934695.1 Desulfobacterales bacterium
TGTCTGAGGGCAGGTGCGGGAGCCTCCCCTGAATCCGTTATAATCAGAATTTTTTGTATAAGTACTTTATTACACGGGCATATTTACGAGCGCGGGATGGTGGAAATATCAGGCGGGAATTTTACAGGAAACTGGAAGGAGCAGAACGGGCATATGAATGTGACTAAAATGAAACAGAAGTTGAAAGTGAAAATCTGAAAAACAGAGGGACTTTTCACTTTCAACTTTCAGGTCTGAACCTGTTATGGTTATAATCATCAGATTTTGTAGATTATCCGTTTATCCGTGATGATAATATCAACATGTTTGTCGTGGGATTGCATGGGAACCTGCTGAATGATCTGACTTTCCAAGGCAAGCGCCACCTTCCTTGTGGTAACCGGCAGTTTCGGAATCAGCCTGTCGTAATACCCCTGACCTGATCCGACCCTCGCGCCCTTTTCGTCAAAAGCAACTCCCGGAATGATTGCGATATCAAGGCGGTCAACGGGTACAACTTTGCATTTTTTCATATTCGGTTCCGGGACCCCTCTCGGACCGGGTTTCAAATCCAAATCAACATTGTTAATTTTCATCGGTGTCATTCTGTATTTTTCTTTGTCAAAACCAGGAAGAATGACAACTTTTCTTTGTTCAAAACATTTTTTCAATATTCCCCGGGTATTCACTTCACTGCCCAAATTCATATAAAGCAAGGGAACTCTTGATTCCATGAAATTGGCAAAGGCAAAGAGCCGATCTTCTATTTTTTCCGTTCTTTCCGCAAGTTCTGTTTCAGAAAGTGCCTTCACCATTTTTGCCATTTCTTCACGTATTTCACGTTTTCTTTCTTTAATTTCCTCTATCATACTATTCTCCAGAGTAAATATTTTTTTGATATTTTTCCCGCCTGCCAACAAGTGTTGGGGGAAATCAATCCGGTCAGGCTGAAAAATTTCTTTATACAGGAATTGACAGACAAAGTCAACCTGACAGATAAAAATTTTTTATTTTTTTATAATTATATCAGATATATTCCCTCAATATTTTTAAATGGAAAGACAATGACACTCCGGCTTATGTTTCCCTTCTGAAAGGGAACTGCAGGATGTCAATTTTCAATAACCATTGACTGAATCGCCTGATTATGGCATAAATTCTGTTATTTTGTCTGATATCGGTTCAGCAGACAAATTTATTAAAATAACATATTCGGAATATAGGGATTATTATGCTGGAAATCAAGTTTGTGAGACAAAATTTGTCAGAAGTACAGAAATCACTTTCAACCCGGGGGGATACTGCGGACATTGAAACATTCAGAGACAGTGATGCCAAACGCAGGAAAACGCTGCTTGAAGTTGAAGACCTGAGACATCGCCGGAATGTGGTTACCGATCAGATTGCAAGTATGAAACAAAAGGGGGAAGATGCTGAAAGCCTTGTCCTTGAAATGCGGGAAGTTTCAGCCAATATCAGGGAACTGGACAAATCTTTGTCAGAAGACGAAGATACCATCAGAAAAATTCTCATGGGACTTCCGAACATCCCCCATGAATCCGTTCCCGTGGGAAAGGATGAAACTGAAAATCCTGTTTTAAAGCAGATCGGCATAAGCCCGGAGTCTGATTTTGAACCCAGGCCGCACTGGGATCTGGGTGAAAGCCTCGGGATACTTGATTTTGAGAGAGCTTCCAAAATTACCGGGGCGCGGTTTCCCCTTTATCTCGGTGCAGGGGCGAGGCTGGAGCGGGCTTTGATCAGTTTCATGCTTGATATTCACACCGAAAAACACGGGTACTGTGAAATTCTGCCGCCCTTTATCGTCAACCGTCAGAGCATGACCGGAACGGGGCAACTGCCCAAATTTGAAGAAGACCTGTTCAAGCTGGAAGGCTGGGACTATTACCTGATTCCCACTGCGGAGGTTCCGGTCACCAATATTCATCAGGGAGAGACCCTGGCCGAAGAGATGCTGCCGATCTTTTACACGGCTTATACCCCCTGTTTCCGCTCAGAAGCCGGATCTTACGGAAAGGATACAAGGGGACTGATCCGGCAGCACCAGTTCAACAAGGTGGAACTGGTCAAATTTTCTCTTCCGGAAAATTCTTATGATGAACTGGAAACGCTTCTGGACAACGCGGAAACCATTTTAAGACAGCTTGAAATTCCCTATCAGGTGATAACGCTTTGCACAGGGGATCTGGGTTTTTCAGCAGCAAAAACGTATGATATTGAAGTCTGGATGCCCGCGCAGGGCGTTTACCGGGAAATTTCATCTTGCAGCAATTTTGAGGATTTCCAGGCCCGGCGGGCCAATATCCGATTCAAACGGAAAGGGAAAAAAGGCACAGAACTGGTTCACACCTTAAACGGGTCCGGGCTTGCGGTAGGACGCACCTTTGCGGCCATCCTTGAAAATTACCAGCAGGCAGACGGATCTGTGATTATCCCCCAGGCTCTGAGGCCTTATATGGGCGGGATGGAAAAAATATCGTAAACCCAGGCTTCCTAAGGAGCCACTCATAAATAATTTCACATTCTTTTCGGTTTCAAGGTACGGGAATCACTCATAAATAATTTGTCAAACTCCCAAAGAATGTGAAGTTATTTTTGCGTGAATCCTAAGGAAGTCAGATAATCAGAAGGGGTGAGAGTATGGACATTGCAAGATTGGACGAAATTATCGCTGAATTCGAGCCTGAATTGCAGATGCCGATGCGTCGGCTCGCTATATGGTCAGTGGTGAAGAAGAGTCTTGGAATTGAGATTGAAAAATTGGACGGCATTATTGCTGCATTCCCGTCTGAACTGCATGAGCCGGCACGCGCACTGGCCGATTTTATGGCACATCAGCCAAAAAATCTTGAAACCTGTCAAAGCTCGGAAATGCATCAGGCAGAAGCTTGACTCTTTGCGGCAAATTATTAACAGCAGGCTTTTTGAAATATATAATCAGATCAAAAAATAAGCTCGAACCGCTTATAAGGGTCTTAGAGGGGTGTTTGAAGCGGATATGATGAGCTCAATCTTCCCGTGTGTTTCATTTTATTGTCCAAACACCCTCTTAGGATTTATCCCAAGCGTTTTGGAGTATCTGATAATCGTTAAGGAGGTCAGAAGAATGGAACAGTCAGGATTAAACAGCGTCATCAATGAATTCCCCCATCAGATTCAAATGCCGATGCGCCATGTGCTTGAATGGGGGCAGGTGGAGTGGGTTTTAAGGAAGGAATTTTCGGAATGGAAGCTGAATTTGACAAAAATACAGACACACACTGATCAGAAAGTCAGGAGGCTGGATGAAACTCTGGAGAGGCTGGCAACCACTCAAGAGCGTACCGATCAGAAATTCCAGAGTCTTGCCGAAGCTCAGGAGCACACTGATCAGAAAGTCAGCAGGCTTGATGAGGCTCTGGAGAGGCTGGCAACCGCCCAGGAGCGTACTGAGCAGAAATTCCAGAGTCTTGCCGATGCTCAGGAGCACACTGAGCAGAAAATCAGCAGGCTTGATGAGGCTCTGGAGAGTCTGGCAACCTCTCAGGAGAGTCTTGCCGAAGCTCAGAAGCGTACTGAGAAGCAGTTTCAGAGTCTTGCCGAAGCTCAGGAACGCACTGATCAGAAAGTCAGCAGGCTTGATGAGGCTCTGGAGAGTCTGGCAGCCGCCCAGGAGCGCACTGAGAAGCAAGTTCAGAGGCTTGCCAAAGCCTTGGAGCGTACTGATCAGAGAGTTCAGAACCTTGAAGAAGCCTTGGAGCGCACTGATCAGAGAGTCCAGAGCCTTGCAGAAGCACAAAAGGATGGATTCAAATCATTGTCAGATCAGATTACAGCACTGGGCGGACGGTGGGGAATCTACAACGAAGGCACTTTCCGTTCCACGATTAAGAGGCTTATGAGAGATGTGGAAGGAACAGTGGTGGAAGAAGGCTTTTACGGCGGGCGCCAGGTGGATGTCATTATCCGGAATGGGGAGCATGTAATGCTTGAGATCACCTCCCGGATGCATTCAAAAGATATTGCGAAACTGTACGGTTCAGCAGATGATTATCGCGACAGAACCGGCGTGGAACCCAAGCTGATGGTGGCAACCAGCTATGTTGCCCCGAGCCTGATGCGGAAGCTGATGAAGCTTGAGCGTCCGATTGAAATCTTTTCCTATGACCCCGAAGAATAAAACTGATCAGAGGCCGTAGGGCCGAGATATTTCTATATATACTCAAAAGCGACACCTTCTCCCTGCAGCCCCGGCTGTCAATGCCCCGATGCGGAAATTTCTGTGCCGGCAAAAAAATCAGGAACCGGCCCGCAACATCAGAGGTTCATCCGCGCTGTTTTATCAGGAAATCAGCCGGAACTGAACCAGCTCCGAGTTCCGAAGTTTGCGAGGCTTCGGAACTCGGCCCGGAATTACGCTGCTTCCTTTGCCTTCTCTCTGGCCTCAAGCGCAAGTGCTTTCACCTTGGCAATATCCTCATCGGTGAACACGCCGTTCACGCCTGAGATTGCAGCCAGCTTCATGCCGTGTTTCAGCCCCATTTTATAGATATCCCTCACCTTTTTCCATTCGATATCACGGCCGATGGTAAAGGTTTCAAAACGTCCCTCCAACGCCAGCACAATGGTTTCGGCAAGACAGGCATATACCACTTTCTGGGGCAGGCCGATATTTTTCATTTCCGGATTCCCGGGAAGCTCAATCTCGCCGGATTCGATGACCAGCACATCAGGACGCTTCGCCACATCCTCGGCCGACAGATCCAGCGGACGCGCCACGTCGGTGATCACACAACCCGGCTTGACCTTCGTGATATCCAGAATCGCTTTCCCTGCTCCCGAGGTCGCCGTTACAATGACATCCATATCCGGCAAATACTTGTCGGCCCGGGTGGAGAGGTGAATTTTCACATCCGGTGTTTCTTCGAGGATGGACGCTTTCAACGCCAGCAGCTTGGCCATATTTCGACCCACCATATAAACTTCTTCAAAAGCATAAGGCAGCAGACGGCTGCAGACCGAACCAATGGCTCCGGTGGCACCGACAACCATTGTTTTGGCGTTCAGCCGCTTTTTTTTCTCCACTTTGACCAGTCCCATGCGGCGCACTGCATCTGCTGCCGCCCAGAGTGCTCCGGACGCGCTGTAGCTGTTCCCTGTTGTGATAGGAATATCCGCCAGTTTCGCCACAGTGACCCCCGCGTCTCCCACCACCTTGGTGAAGGCTCCCAGTCCCATGATCTGCGCGCCGAGGCGTTTCGCCATCTTGGCTGCCTGCAACAGACGGTCGTAGGTGAACTGAGGGTCATGGGACAGCATCTGTTTCGGGGTTCCGCCCACTGAGATCAGCCAACCCTCGGTCTCCACGCCTGTGGGGGATTTTATGCCGGTCACTTTGGAATAAATCCAGGGAGGAGAATAGGCCACGACCTTTTCTACCGCATCCAGAAAGCCGGGGGGGGTGACTTTGGATAAAAAATCAACGGATTTTTCTTTCTTCAGATGTTCCTGGGAGAGCGGATGGATCACAAAGGCAAAACGGTTCACCCGCTTGGGATCGCCCGAAGGATAGACCACCCGCGGGTCCATTCTCTGTTCGCTGACGACTTCCAGCAGGTCGTCGTCCGTGACTTCCTCCGGAGGTTTTCCCAAAGCAGCGATAATCAGGGCTTCCAGCACATTGACGGCCACGACCCGCTCCAATATTTTGGGGGTGGAGTCAATAACAACATTCACCCCTCTCTCTTTGAGAAACTGAATCCGGTCATCATAAGCTGTTGCAGTGATGATGATTTTTCCCCCCAGCTCTTCCAGAGTGCATTTTTCCAGATAGTCATAGAAGCCGTAATAAGGCACCACAATGACATTCGCCTTTTGCATGGCTTTGCGTATGATGTATTCATTCCACGCCTTCAGCGGCACGACTGAGGAAGAGAACCGTTTGCTGGGAACCCATTGCAGGACTTCGTGGATTCCGCCGCCGTATCTTTCCAATTCTTTCAAAGAATTCAAGAATTTGGAGATGCCATTTTTCAGAACCGGGTCAGCAAAAGTAAGATTTTCGGTATATTCGGACATGTTTTTTGCCATTGAGTAATTGGTCATGCCCGAAAGGAACAGCACCCTGGCGTTGTTGAAATAATTGCCGCCGAATTTGAACTGGATATGGCGAAGAGACCATTCATATCCGACCTTGCGAAGCGATTCCCCGGTGACCACAGGGGTGCGAATTCGGGAAGCCAGTTTTTCCAATTTCTGAGCGTGTTTTTGCTTCCCGCGGTCAGCCCCTATTTCATAAGGAAACTTGATATGGCCCAGTCCCATGACATCTGCATCCTTATCCCACTCCGCCAGCATGGCGGCGGCTTTCTCCAGATTCCCATCCGCGCCGATACGTCGGATATAAAAATCCTGACCTAAAAATTCTGTCTCAAATTCATAGTCTCTGTCACTGGAACCGAGACTGATACTGATGATTTCTTTCACTGTATCCTCCATTTTTCTGATGATGAATTATGAATTTGCCAATTCACCATTCATTTTTCCCAATGGCATTTGCAGGACAACTGTTCATTGCTTCCGCACACAGTTCATCTTCCTGTGCATCAGCAGGCTGTTTGCAAACATAGTCATACCCGATTGCCAACTCTTCGTCCAGACTGGCTTTAAAATTATCAGGAGCGATTTCGGAGCAAAGTGTGCAACCGATACATTCCTCGCCCACATAGTATTTTCCGGGAACATTCTCCTTGAATTTTCTTATTTTATCCGACATATTCTATTACTCGAGAGTAAAAAGTTCCTTCCGTCTGCTATCGCTGGATTGGCAAATCCGGCGGGGTTCGGATTTGCCAATCCGAACCGAGCAAGGCCAATCCGAACTGAGCGATTTTTTCCTGTATGCTCCTGCGGGATTGCCAAATCCCGCAGAGTTCCGTGGCGAACCGAGCTGTTTCCTCCAGTTCCTCCAGTCTGCTCCTGCGGGATTGCCAAATCCCGCAGAGTTCCGTGGCGAACCGAGCTGTTTC
>JAOZLU010000362.1:7107-7202 GCA_029934695.1 Desulfobacterales bacterium
CTCCAGTCTGCTCCTGCTGGATTGCTCCGTCTGCTTCCGCTATGCTCCTGCGGGATTGCCAAATCCCGCAGAGTTCCGTGGCGAACCGAGCTGTT
>JAOZLU010000961.1 GCA_029934695.1 Desulfobacterales bacterium
ATACTGCCGAGTGGATATGGATTTATAACCACTTCGGGTATTCCGGCGATTATGAGTTTATATATTTTGAGTGAGTGGCTGGTTTCATGGAATATTAAATATTAAATGGATATTTGACTTTTGAGTAGGAAGAAGATAAAGCTGAAGAAAATATCAGGAAGCACAAGATAAGTTTTGAAAATTGGAATATGGTTGGAAAGGGAGAAAGTCAGACTGCTCAGACTTGGATGAAGCCGGGGCGATGACTATGTGTAAGGCTGTATGGCATTCAGGTTCGGAATCGTATGGAACCCATGTCATTCCAAAGAGATTTTGCTGCTGAATCAGGAGATATTGTCAATTTTATCAAACAATGATGTCAGACAGGGACCGAAGACAGCCCGGCAATTTATTGCCGCGGACAAAGGCATAATGTGGAAGAGAATTTGTTCAGAAAAGGAATATCATGTTATGACGGAGGATATTGATTTTAACGACGCTGTGGTTGAGGAATTCATACAGAATCTGCAACTTATGTACAGAGAGGTGAAATCATGGCTCACAGGTTTTGTCTGCAAAGAAAATCTTATTGAGATTTATGAGGAATATGCGCTTCCGTATAAGGCCCCCGAACTTTATATATACAGGAACGATGGGTTTCTGTGCAAGATCAAGCCTGTGGGTGCCCACATAATTGCTGCCGACGGAAGGGCGGATCTGATTGGAAAGAGAGATAAGCTGAGTATTGCTCTCTTAAAAGAATCAAGAGCTGTAAAGGCAAACAGTGACACAAAATCAGAACAGACGGACAATGAGGATTTAAGAAAAGATTTATATCTCGGATATGAGGGCGCGGGATGGTATGTCTGCTGGGGTAAGAGAAGGATTACGAAAATATCCTCGGAAAGTTTCTCCGAGGCAATGGAGAGCGTGAGTGGATATAAGAATTTTTGATGAAATTCAGAAAAGATATGATCTTACCGAGAGTCTCTTCAAACTTCTCAGGAAAAATACCGCTGTTCGGGAGGAGATACTGTGGAAACGTGAGCATTTTTCCGATACTGATGAAGCATTGGAATTCATAAGGGATTTATTCATTATTGATTTTTTTGCCGCTTTTGAACGATTACTGCGTGACAGGTTATCGGCTTCCGTAGTATCTCAGGACGATGAACTGAGCCAGCGGCTTTCGGAGATTATTCTCAGGGAGTCTGAGTATATAAAAATTGAATATCTGCTTGATATACTGAAGAATTTTACAGACCCGCAACGGGTGGGCCTCATAAAGCAGATCAAAAGATATAGGGACTGGATTGCACACGGAAGGAAGCCATTGTCTCAGTCACCGGCCAAGCCGGTTGATATTTACATTGTCTTTGAGGCAATCAGGTTAGTTGCGGTCTTGGTGGACACTCAATCCGTTGAAAGATGATAATAAGTGAACTCTCCTCCTGAAATAAGAAAAGCGGGCTGGAAAGCGTTGTGTTCACAGTTGGGGATATGCGGAAGCCTGAAATTTATGCTTGAGTGGCGGACGATATTAGAAAAAAGAATGTTGTAAAATCCCTGCCCTGAATAATGAAGATATTGTCATAAGGCGATTTCTAAAAAAGGATATCCCACTGAACGCCTGTCTGAAAACTGACGGCTGTTGCTTTTTTAACCACGAAATCCACGAAAAGATACAAAAAATACGGGAATGTTCCGTACTCATAAATTTCGTTTTTTTCGTGTATTTCGTGTGTTTCGTGGTTAAAAAAGCGGACGGGCTGCGGACCCCGTCCGGCAAATATATAGTGAGAGATTTTTTTTTGGAAATCACCTAAGTTCACAGATAATTGGAAATATGCTGAAGATTGTAAATCCGTTCTCAGAAGTCTGAATGTAATTGGGATTAAATATTATGTCTGATATGCC
>JAOZLU010000962.1 GCA_029934695.1 Desulfobacterales bacterium
CATTCCGGAAGGTTTTGAGGAGTATATGCCATGAGGGTTCTTCTGGACACCTGTGGACAACGAAATCTTTCTCAGCATTGTTTCCGCGTGGGAAATCAGCATAAAGGCGGGCATCGGGAAATTGGATGTGCCTCTGCCGGTCCACAACTTTCTGACGGAACAGATCAGACTGAACGAACTGTCTGTTCTGCCTGTGGAACTTTCCCATGTCACAAAGGTGTCCGAACTTCCCTTTCACCACAAGGACCCTTTTGACCGCCTGCTGATCGCACAGGCGATGATCGAGGGCATCCCGATCCTCACCGGGGATTCTCTTTTTGATGCTTACAAAGTGAGGACGATATGGGAATGATCCCCGGCATAACATGCAACCGAACAGCTTACGTGAAATCAGCGTTAATCAGCGGTTCAGAATCAAGAGGCAGCAAATTCCCACCCAATGATTACGCAAACTGCTACCATTAAATATTGGATTCACCATTGCCAAATTCACTTTTTACTGATATGACAAATCTTTGAAATTGAGCAAGACATACACACAAACATTGAACAACGGTTCAGAATCAAGAACGCAGACAATCCGTGAAATCAGCGTTAATCAGCGTTAATCTGCGGTTCAGAATCAAGAGCGCAGAAAATCCGTGAAATCAGCGTTAATCAGCGGTTCAGAAGTTTATATTATTACTTGATTTTTTACAGGCGTGTAAAACTGGAACAAACAATCAGAAAGGAGGGTAAGGCCATGAAACTGTCATCTTTTTTTTCAAAAATCAGATCACTGTTTATGAAAGACAGATATGAGGAAGGTGCTGTGGTTGTCGAAAGGGAACAGTTCGCACAGGAGATGAGGGAAAAGTTCAGAGGCAACACGGAGCTTCTGAAAGCTATTGAGAGATGTATGAACAGAAAAGCGGAGAGGCATGAATATGTCTCATTGGCTGAATGAAAATGGAAACAGTCTGCAAAGATAATTTTGTGAGAATATTCAGTCAGTTTGAAAATCGGCTGAATGCGATTTTCCAGAAAAAGACAGAAATTCTCAGGGGAGGAAGCGTCAGGGATCCGAAACATGCAAGCTGCTATGAATATGTCAAAAAGCTTGTCTCGAAAGGTGATGTGGCATTGGATATCAATGTGTTGTACGACAAAATTGAGGATGATTATCTGTATTACAGCTACAACATTTTTTTTGACAGCAACAAGCTGATGTTCCATTATGAACCGTCACATAAGGAGCATTTTCAGCCGCATATCAATGTGTATGCCGACGGAAAGGAGTTGCAGAATGCTGACGGAGAGGGAATTCATATTCTGTCCCACAAATACCATCCGCTTGAGATTCTTTCCCTGTTGGAAAGGTACTTTGTTTAGTGTGTGCTTGGCTTTCAGTCGGGGATTCCCTGACAGGCGCACTCTGGCTTGCTGACCCCGGCATAACATGCAACCGAACAGCTTCCTGGGCGCAGAAAATCCGTGAAATCCGTGAAATCAGCATTAATCAGCGGTTCAGAATCAAGGGGCAACAAATTCCCACCCATGATTACACAAATTGCTACCATCAAATATTGGATTCACCATTGCCAAATTCATTTTTTACTGATATGACAAATCTTGAAATTAAGCAAGGCACACACAAGCATTGAACAGCGGTTCAGAATCAAGAGCGCAGAAAATCCATGAAATCAGCGTTAATCAGCGGTTCAGAATCAAGGGGCAGCAAACTGCTACCATCAAATATTGGATTCATTATTGCCAGATTCATTTTTTACTGATATGACAAATCTTGAAATTAAGCAAGACATACACACAAGCATTGAACAGCGGTTCAGAATCAAGAACGCAGAAAATCCGTGAAATCAGCGTTAATCAGCGGTTCAGAAGTTTATATTATTA
>JAOZLU010000363.1 GCA_029934695.1 Desulfobacterales bacterium
TGTTTCTGCCGGATTTGGCAATCCGGCAGGAGCAGCTTCAAGTCGGCAGGAGCAAGTTTGGGAAACTGCCGGAGCCACTTTTTTGATAAATTTTGCTTGCACAAAAGCAGGATTTATGATTGAAGACATGAAATATGAAAATTCTTGGAAGGGAACATAAAAATGCTTAAACTGAAAGCCTGCATTCAAATTGCCCGTCCTCACCAGTACCTGAAAAATGCTTTTATCTGGCTTCCTCTTTTTTTTGGTTACAAGCTCCATGATTCACAGGCGGTCCTGCAAACGCTCTGTGCTTTTTTTGTGTTCTGCCTGGCGGCCAGCGCTGTTTATGTCCTGAATGATCTCAAGGACATTGCAGAAGATCGCCAGCATCCGGTGAAAAAATCTCGCCCTTTGGCCAGCGGGACTTTGACCAAAAGAGAAGCGACAGCCTTTTTTGTCGTTCTCCTGTGTTTCTCTTTCTCTTTTTCTTTTATTTTGCTTCATAAAAAATTTCTGATCCTCATGGGAACATACATAGTTCTCAATATTGCTTATTCTATGATTTTAAAGCATCTGACCATTATTGATATCGTCTGTGTCGCGACCGGATTTGTATTACGGATCTTCGCGGGGGGAATCGCAGCCGATGTTCATATCAGCCATTGGATTGTCATCATGACCTTTCTTATGGCAATCTTTCTGGCTCTTGCCAAGCGCAGGGATGATCTCATCCTGGCTGAAAACGGATACAATACCCGGAAATGTCTGGACGGTTACAGCCTTGAATTTGTTTCTTCAGGCATAATTGTCATGGCATCCGTAATCATTGTCTCCTATATTCTTTACACAGTGTCACCGGAAATCGTTGAAAAGCACGGTACAACACAACTGTATTTAACCAGCTTATGGGTTATCCTGGGAGTTTTAAGGTATATGCAGATCACCTTTGTCGAGCAACGGAGCGGCTCTCCCACGCTGATTCTGCTCAGGGACTATTTTTTGCAGGCAGTGATTATCTTATGGATTTTAAGCTGTTATCTCATTCTCTATGTTTTCAGAAATTAGCTTGAAACGCAAACGCAAACTGGAGAACTGGAAACTGATCATCCGGTCATGGACATTTATATGAAACTCACCGCATGGGGAAGATATCCCCGCATTCAGGCCACAGGGCATTCTTTTGAGACAGCAGAAGAATTACGCGGTTACCAGGAAAAAGCAGGGAACAGCATTGTCTTTGCCATGGGCCGCAGTTACGGAGACAGCGCGCTCAGCGAAAGAGTGATATTTACCCGGCGTTTCGACAAAATTCTGGATTTTGATCCGGAACACGGAACTGTCATAAGCGAAAGCGGCGTTACGTTATCCGAACTTATCGAAGTGTTTTTGCCGACAGGCTGGTTTTTGTCCGTGACACCGGGAACAAAGTTTATCAGCCTGGGCGGTGCGATAGCCAGTGATGTTCATGGGAAAAATCACCATAAGGCCGGGTGCTTCAGTGAGTGTGTCCGTTCTTTTGAACTGATGCTTCCCGATGGCAACATACTCCGTTGCAGCCATGAGGAAAACCAGGAGCTTTTTTTGGCGACATGCGGCGGAATGGGACTGACCGGAATCATTCTCACGGTGACTCTGACCTTGAAGCGTATCTCAAGTGCCTATATTCGTGAAACCATTGTCCGATGTCAGAACCTGAAAGAAATCTTCTGCCTCTTTGAGGAACACATGGACATGACATATTCTGTGGCGTGGATTGACTGTCTGGCCCGAGGCGAAAATCTCGGACGATCCGTTCTCATGCTCGGAGAACATGCAACTGCCGGACGGCTGAATCCCCGGACCGCCAAAATTCGCTCTGTTCCCTTTAACCTGCCGGGAATTTGCTTAAACAAATATTCAGTATCTCTTTTCAACCACTTTTATTATCATAAGAATCCATTGTTTGTTGAGGGCAGGCTCGTTCCCTTGGATACTTTTTTCTATCCTCTGGACAAAATTGCCAACTGGAATCGCATATATGGCCGCGGAGGATTTACACAATACCAACTGGTTCTGCCCCGGGATGCGAGTTCCGAGGGACTGAAAATCATACTTGAACGAATTGCCTCAAGCGGGCTGGGATCATTTCTCGGAGTCCTCAAACTGTTTGGCCCGGAAAATGAGAATTACCTCTCTTTTCCCATGGAAGGTTACACGCTGGCCCTTGATTTTAAAATCCAAAAAGAACTTTTCCCCTTGCTGAATGAACTGGACAGCATTGTACTTGACCACGGCGGGCGATTATATCTTGCAAAAGATGTTCGTATGACAAGAGAGGTTTTCATAAAGGGCTATCCTCGATGGAAAGCGTTTTCAGAGTTAAGAGAAAAACTGGGAATGAAGGATAAATTTAATTCATTGCAGTCAGAGCGATTGGGAGTGTGAGGATTATCGTTATGAGAGCATACGACATTATGAAGGGAGTGTGAAAATGAATCTTCTGATTTTGGGAGCCAACTCTGATATTGCCTATGCTGTTGGAAAAAAGTTTGCTCAGCATGAACATGCTGATATTTGCCTGGCTTCCCGTGATTTAAGACTTTTGGAGAAAAAGGTTCAGGATATTAAAATCAGGTATCGGGTAAACGCCGAGGCTTTATTTTTTGATGCGGTTGATTATGCGTCTCATAATGATTTCTTCAAAAAATTTGATCCCAAGCCGGACGGAGTTGTTCTCGCTTTCGGTTATCTGGGAAATCAGCAGGATGCCCAACAGGATTTTAATGAGGCGAGACATATCATTGAAACAAATTTCACGGGTGCAGCAAGCATTCTTGAGATCATTGCCTCGGATTTTGAACGCCGCGGCCACGGGTTTATTATCGGAATCAGTTCTGTCGCCGGAGAAAGGGGCAGGCAAAGCAACTATGTCTATGGCTCCGCAAAAGGGGCACTGACGGTTTATCTCAGTGGTCTGCGTAACAGGCTGTGCAAAAGCGGCGTCCATGTCATTACTGTATTGCCAGGTTTTGTCCGGACCAGAATGACGGAAGGTCTGGAACTGCCTGAAAAACTCATTGCAGAACCTGCTGAAGTGGCTGAGGATATATACAGAGCGTATAAAAAACCTGAGGACATTATTTATACAAAATGGTTCTGGAAACTGATTATGTTTTTAATCCGTTCAATCCCGGAAAGGCTCTTTAAACGGCTGAGTTTGTAATGTGTCAACCATGAGCACCATGTATGCAGACAGCCTGGCAAAAAAAATATGAAAATGCAGATGCTCATCAGCGGTCTGTGAAGGCTGTCCTTCAGACCGGCTTTCAGGATTGTGACTGTCTGAAATCTTATGCAGCCACAAAATCCGTCAGAATCAGGAACGTGCCCCTAAAAGTGTTATAATCAGAAAAGGAAATATAAAATGAGTATTCAGCCGCAAGGTGAAGAAATAAGAAACGCAGTCAAATGGATATCTGAAGAGCGAAAGTACAATTCAGAGAGAAAGGCAGAAGAACTGCTACAGGAGGCCTGCATAAAATTCGACCTCTCTCCGAAAGACGCGGAGTTTCTGACCCGGTTTGTCAGAGAAGAAACATAATTTGTGAGTGAGACGTGTCTAAGATAAAAATACTTCCCGAGATTCTCTCAAACAAGATCGCCGCGGGTGAAGTGGTTGAGCGGCCGGCATCTGTGGTCAAAGAACTCGTTGAAAATTCGCTGGATGCGAACAGCACCCGGATCATCATTGAGGTGGAAAAGGGAGGGCGGTCTCTCATACGGATTTCCGACAACGGGATTGGAATGAGTCATGATGATGCCCTTCTCGCCACAGAGCGATACGCGACCAGCAAAATATATACGGACAGCGATCTGTTTTCAATAAACACCCTCGGTTTCAGAGGGGAGGCCCTTCCGAGCATTGCCTCGGTATCCTGTTTTGTCATTGAGACAAACGACGGAAATGACGAAGCAGGTACGAGAATTGACATAAAGGGCGGCATAATAAAAAAGGTTTCCGAAATCGGCGCTCCCCGGGGAACCCTGATTATCGTTCAGCACCTGTTCTTTAATACGCCTGTCAGGCGGAAATTTTTGAAGACCATCAACACGGAGATGGGCCACATTGCAGATACCGTGGCAAACATCGCTTTGGGCTGGCCCGATGTCCGGTTCTCGCTCCTCCACAATGGGAAAAAGGTCAAAGACTGGGTAGCCGCGTCTGACCCGGGAGACAGGGTGGCAGATGTTCTCGGCAAAGACATCAGAAATAACCTTCACAGAATCGTCCCTCACCGGACAGGAGGCGTTTCGCTCTCCGGCTGGGTTGCCTCTCCTCAAGTCACGCGCAGCACTTCCCGGGGGATTTATATCTATGTGAACGGCAGATGCGTAAGAGACAGAACTGTACAGCACGCGCTCTTTGAGGGATTTGCAGGCAGACTGATGAAGGGGCAGTTTCCCATGGCAGTGCTTTTTATCAATGTTCCTGCGGATGAGGTGGATGTAAACGTCCATCCGAGAAAGAACGAAATCCGCTTTCTGGAGGGAAACAAAATTCATGGAGTTGTCGCGGAGGCCGTGTCAGGAGCACTGAATCTTGCTGACCGGCCTGTGTCTCCCTGTTTCCAAGAGCAGGATTCGGAACAACATACCGCCGGAAAGCAGGACCAGGAACCGGGACAGCCCTGTGTTTCAGAATCTGCTCCCCACTTCAGTGCATCGGGAAAAGGCCATGCTTTGCCGAGTGAAAAAGAATCGTCTCAAAGCGTAAAGAACGGCATTTTTCAAGAGAACCGTCCATCCCCGGCAGAACAGACAACGCTCTGGAAAAAAAAGCAGTTCGGCGATTTAAGGGTGATCGGACAGTTTAGCGGCACATATATTTTATGTGAGTCAGAAAAAGAGCTTGTGCTGATTGATCAACACGCGGCCCATGAACGGATTCTTTTTGAGCAATTGAAAAACCGGGGTTCAAAGGGGACCAGCCAAAGGCTTCTCATCCCTGAAACCATTGATGTGAGCTATAGCGAAGCCAACTTGTTGGAAAAACTGATCCCGCATTTTCAGGAAACAGGGCTTGAAATCGAGCCTTTTGGAGGAAACACCTTTGTTGTGAAATCTGTTCCTGCCATCCTCGGACACAGAGAAATCAGGCCGCTGATTATTGAAATTGCAGAAAAGATGGCGGAGACCGGTTTTAATTCCGGCCTTGAAGATGCGATGGATGCGTGTCTGTCGCTCATGGCCTGCCACGG
Organism: Desulfobacterales bacterium; assembly: GCA_029934695.1. Taxonomy (GTDB): domain Bacteria; phylum Desulfobacterota; class Desulfobacteria; order Desulfobacterales; family 4be13; genus JAOZLU01. The sequence goes on from JAOZLU010000363.1 coordinate 5,220, forward strand.
GGCCATAAGAGCTAATCAGCAGCTTTCCGATGAACAGATAAAACAGTTGCTGAATCAGCTTGAAGAATGCGAGAATCCATTCCATTGTCCTCATGGCCGGCCCTTGCAGATCAGATGGTCATTGCAGTCTCTTGAAAAATCCTTTAAGCGGATCGTCTGATGATTTTTTCTGCATGAATGCAAAAATTCTGCTCCGGCGTTTTTTGAATCTGAAAAAGACACTTTTATTGCAGGGCAAATTTGTAATTTCCGCTTTTGAGAACTACAGCATCCTCCGCCCCAAAGTAAGAATGTCAATATATTCGGCTCCGTTCTTCAGCAGTTCTTTTGTGCATTCATTTACGGTTCCTCCGGTGGTATAGATATCATCCACAAGGAGTATTCTTTTTCCCTTAATTTTATCAGGCTTTCTGACTTTGAAAGCGTCTTTGACATTCTCCCTTCGCTCTCTGCCTTTCAGACTGGCCTGCGGCGGTGTCGGTCTGATTTTGAAAAGAGCACTCCGTTCGATCTGTATATCAGACAGATCAATGTCCGAGGCCTCAGCAATGCGGTGCCAATGCCTGAACAAAAGATACGCCTGATTGAACCCCCGTTCCCTGAACCGTTTGATATGGAGCGGAACCGGCATGAGAAGATCAATCTCGCGTTTGTCCCAATGCCGGAGAAATGCGGAGAGAAGAAGCTTTTGAAAGGGCCGGGCCAACTGAGTTTCCTCATTATACTTCAGCCGGCGGATAGCGGTTCCGAATGTTCCTTCTGTTTCATAAACTCCGAATGACCGGGCCATTCTGAACCGCTTGGGAGTCATCAGACAGTCATTGCAGACACGATCTTCTCCGTAACGGTTTTTGAACATGATCCCGCACTTGGAGCATATCGGGGATACAGCAGGTGAAAAACCGGGCAGGCATGTCGGACACAGAAAAGGGGCCATGACCTTCTGATATGCAATTTCGCGAAGGTCTTCTCCTGAATAGTCCTTTTGGGGCGGAGGGAACAGCTTTTCGCATACCAGGCATGTGGTTGGAAAAACCGCCTCCATCAGGGCATCTCCGATGCGGAACAGTATTCCTTTAAAGTCAGTCATTTATTCGCCTGTTTCATTTTGAGCATAATTTTTTCTCTTTCCGGAGAAGGCAGAAGAGCCCGCGCTCTGACATGATATGGCTCTGTTGCCTGAATCACTCATCAGCAATATCATAATGGCTTGCAAGCGACAATAATTTGTGAGTTATCAAAATCGGAATCGGATGTCAAGCATTTTGTTTGTCAGTCCAGTCCGGAGTGCAAAGCCTGCTTTGCGAGTCTCCGTCCCCGGAATCAGACTTCCGCCCGGGCGGCTCCATTTTACCGGGCAGTCAGGGGAGTGCGGAAATGGAGCCGCCAGGCGGAATTTTCGCAAATTGGCGGAATTTTTGCACTCCGTTTTATCGGGCAATCAGGGGAGTGCGGAAATGGAATTTTCGCAAGTTGACGGGATTTTCGCACTCCGTTTTATCGGGCAATCAGGGGAGTGCGGAAATGGAATTTTCGCAAGTTGACGGGATTTTCGCAAGTTGACGGGATTTCTGCATATTGGCATGATGCAAAAATTGCGCCTGGCGGCTCCATTTTTGCACTCCGGACAATCTTTTTGTTAAAAGCTATAAAAATGCTGAAAAGGAATAATTTTTATATTGATGAACCGCTGAAAAAATGAGGCACTTAAAATAGCTGAAGAACACTCAGCAAAATCTGTTCCGGCCAGATATGCAATACCGCATAAAAATGTGCGGGAAGAAGCCATATGCATCAACCTAAGGGTTCCTGATTTTTGAAAGCCCTGTCAGGCACGACTTTGCCATTTCGGACAGTCAGGGGGCCGTCGTGTAAAAACAAGGGGTTACGGTCTTAGCTTGATGCATGTATGGGATCAATTCCCGGCTGAAAGGGAAAATCGTTATACACCCGACATTCAAGCTTTTTGTT
>JAOZLU010000364.1:0-5828 GCA_029934695.1 Desulfobacterales bacterium
CAAACATCAAACATCAAACATCAAACAACAAACAACAAACATCAAACATCAAACATCAAACATCAAACATCAAACATCCCTGAACAGTTGTATGAATCTTTTTAAAATCTGAAACTCGGCTTCATCCGTTTTTAAAAACTCGACTCCGGTTTCATACCTTCCGTCTTTCTTTTCTCTGCGATGCACAACCCTTCCGTCAATATCCATCAGTTCTTCTTCCAAGGCAACGGTCAGAGATAAAATCTGCTCCAAATCAATGTTAAAATGGGTTTCCAGAAGAATCCCGGACTCAGACACATTTAAGGTTCTGCCCATACCTTGGCTGACGGCTTCTCCCTTATCATTGACACACACATACGACAGATTGAGAGAATTGATTCTGACATGTCTTCTTTTGTCTATGGTACTCATAATGTTCACTTGTACAGGCATTCAGAAATTCAGGCACAGATTCCTCAATTTTCCTTATTTTTTACTTCTTTTCCTAAGTTTCTCTTTCTGAAAACTGACTGCCGAACTGGTTGCTATGGATATGCAGGTTGCAACATTTTCGATCATATTTTTTAATGTAGGCGGAAGTCGTTTGTATTCTTCCTGAAGACTTCCAATATCCATCTCGCTTACTTCAAAGTCCTCTGATGCAAACACAGCCGCAGAATCGGGTTCATGGCCGATATCAAGGAAGGGAACATGTCCGATAAAATCGTCTTGACCAAGATTCGCCAGCGGCACATATCCATTTTTTATTTTCCGGATAATTGAAGATTCCCCCTGAGTGATTTTAAAAAGCTTCCTTTTGTCATCTTCTTTAATCGTGAAAAGTTTTTTATCTTTGGTAAATTTCTTTATGTTATCCTTGTCTAAGGATATTTCAACTGACCTCTCAGTCACTTCTTTCAATCTTTTGTCAATGCTTAACGAAAGTTCCCTGAATTCACGGGACCGCCCTGCAAAATCATTGGAAAGGCGCTGGGAATCAAGCACACCGAGTTGGACATTTGTTGCAGCCACGGCCGTAAAACTGCGAAGGGTGCTCTGAAATAAAAACGCACCGATACTGCCGATAAACGCCCCGTCCGCAATTTTGAGCATTGTCAGCGGTCCCTGGGATGTTTCTTTGATAATATCAACCACGCCTTCCAATATGACCCATACCCAGCTTCCATGACTGTTTTCCTGAACAATGGTCTGCCCCTTGTAAAATTCCTCTTCATCAACCACATACATGTAATCAACGAGTGATCCCTTGATAATGGGAATCGTCGGCCCTTTTTCAGCATCCGATTTCTTCCCGAAAGATACCGGCCCCAGTATGGGGACGACACCTTCATCCACCATTCTCAGACCGTCCAGAATGATTTCCATCCGGTTTGTGGTGATGGTTTTTCGGAGTTGGACATCTTCCCTGCTGAATTCAAATTCACCTTCAAGCCATCCGAAAAGTGAATAAGCAGCATCAAGACCGATTTTCTTTTCCGGCTCCATCAAAGCGTTTGAAGCGCTTATAATATTGCCTTTTACAAAATATATCAGACCCGGTTCCGGGGCATATTTGCTTATAATCCGCAAAATTCCGGTTCCTCCGTTTGAGCCGATAAGCTGCAGAATATCCCCCAGAGTGAGAAAACTCAGATTGCCTGTAAGAACGATGCTACTTTCCATTTTTGATAAACACCTTCTATTTCCATCCCATTTGTTTTTTTACAGATTGCAGTGTCAGCTTTATACATGTCTTCAAAGTCGGCCCGACACCTTCACCCATAATCGCACTTGCCGGAAAAGAAGGAGCCTTGAGCTGACGATTTAAATCTTTTTCCATCTGTTTGATGGACATCAGGGGGATTCCCTGCTTGGCAAGATCTCTCTTGTTATGTTGCATGATAAGGGGGACTTTGAGAATGCTGAGTCCGTATTCCTTCAGGTTCTGATGAAGGTCCTTCAATGATAAAACATTCTTCTCGCGCCGAATTTTAAGTGAGTCGGCAACGAAAACAAGACCGTCAACTTCCCTCAGAACCATTTTTCTGGTGGAACTGTACTTCACCTGTCCCGGAACGGTATATAACTGAAGCCGCACATCATAGCCTCTTATTTTACCAATCCCCAAGGGAAGGAAGTCAAAAAAAAGGGTTCTGTCACCTTCTGTGTTCGCTGAAACCATTTCTCCGAGGGCCTGCTTTCTGTAGGTCTTAAAAACATACTCAAGATTGGTTGTTTTTCCACACCTGCCCGGCCCGTAATAGACGATTTTACACTCTATCTCCCGAGTTTTCAAATTAATATTCGCCATTTAATTCCCGGCTCCAAGGTAAATTATAAAAACTGCAATTTTTTTGACTTGTAAACGTAAGCATCCCGGTTCCTTTCTTTTTCAGAAGGGAAAGGCTTTTCACTGCCATAATGGTTGGGAACTGGCCAAATACTTTTCCCTGCTCACGCCGGATTGACAAAATCCGGCCGGTTCGGATTTGTCAATCCGAACCGAAAAACTGTTGGCCGGCATTCCTCAGCAATTTCAGGAAATCATTTCATCAGGCAATGGGCGCGTTCATAAGCCGGAGTGCTGAACTTGCAGTTTGACACTGTCTTATGCAGACCTTCTGCTTAGGCACTCTTCCCGGACACGCCCTGTTAAGCCTTTTGTCATAAGCGACTGGTGCATTGTCAAATCTGAAAATCAGGATCAGGCATTATATAACTTATTGACGCACGGTACAAATTAAAATCCGTTTACCTCAAATTAAGCCATTACAATGCACCAGCTCCTGAATCAAATATTTAGAATCTTTATATCCAGACTGTAATACCCCTGTTTGGGTCCTGATTCAATCTTTGATTTTGAAGAGACAACCGCTTTGCCATTAAACATGGCTGAAGGAGAATAAAATTGAACCTGATCCAGTATGATGCCAGTTTCCAATGTTTCTGTCAATTCACTGTCATCGCCTGAAATCAAAAAGTTAAGCACACTTCCTGCCTGAAAACTCACATCACATTCAACGGTTTCTCCCTTTCTCGGCCCTTTGCTCAACGGTATCCCTACAGAACTGATATCAATAATCTCTTCTTCCTGAACATTTTCATCATCAAAATCAGAAAGATGTTCAATTTCAAGTTCCTTGGCATCTGTCAGTTCTTTTATTTCCGGAAGCGTTGTATCTATCTTTTCCGGAAGTGTCATGTCTATCCCCCTGCTGTCAAGGATGCCCTGAAAAAAAACACGTAATTTATTTAACTGACTCAGCGTAAAAAAATCTTCGGAAAGCCATTTCTGATAGCGGGTAATCGCATCATCTAATGAATCAAGGGCTTTGTGGCATCTGATAATATTTTTTGCAGATTCAACACGCACAGAGTCCCTTTTTATTAATTCATTAAATTCTTTCAAAGCTCTTTCAAACTGGCCAAATTTGGCCAGGGCAATGGCACCTTCAAGAGCACTGGCATCATCATCTTTTGAAAAGGCAAATTTGTTTTTAATAATATCTTGAACACTTTCAGGCAACTCAACTGTTACAGATTCATTTTCAATCCTGTTTATTGTATCATTCAGTACCTGAATTTTTTTTGAAATAACATTTAACAGATTTTTATTCTTTATCACTTTCTGATTTTTTTTAACCAGTTTTGCGGCGCGCAAATAGTTTTCCTTTGCCTCATTCAGCAACCCCTGAGATTGATAAAGTTCTGCCTGCTGTAAAAATGATTTGATCTGTTTTTTTACATTCATCATGACGACCTCATACTTTGATCAGACAATGGCTGATATAGCCACCAGCTCATGAAAATGCGCTTATCAGTTAATAAAATATATATCCTATATTTTTATTATGATGTCAATATCAGGTTTTCAACATCTTGTAAAAACGTCAATACATAAATTTCAAGTCCGCTTTAAAAGCACTTAATTCTTCTATTTCATAAAATAAAGGAACAGGTCAATGGGGTGAAAAGAGTATTTCAAGGTAAGAATATCCTACCATTCGATTCCGTACAGACCGGCATACAGCATAAATCTGTTGACAATAGCGGAAATTATGTTATCAGAATTATTAAAATTTACCACAAAAATTTGGGCATCTTTCATAAAAGCTGAAAACAGTTTACACTTTTTATGACAATTTTGCAAATTGTTCCAAACGATTTGCAAAATTGTTCTGCAGCAAAGTGTAAATGAAGGATGCCAAAAGAGAATTCCGGGGATCATAAAAATCCGGAATGTTCGGATTCTTTACCCTGCCTTTTCGTTTACTTTTAACTTTTTACTTTCAACTTTTTTTTACAATTCAGCAAGGAGGGAGTTATGGACAAAAAAGTGACCGTGGTCGGTGCCGGCAATGTCGGAGCCACTGCTGCCCAGAGACTGTGTGAAAAAGAATTGTGTGATGTGGTTCTGGTGGATATTGTCGAAGGTGTGCCTCAGGGAAAATCGCTTGATCTCACAGAAGCCGCGCCTATTGAAAAACATGATGCCCATCTTACCGGGACAAACGGTTATGATGAAACAGAAGGCTCTGATATTATTATTATCACAGCGGGCATACCGAGAAAGCCGGGTATGAGCCGTGATGATCTGATCAGCACCAATGCCGGAATTATGAAGAGTGTTACCCGGGAAGTTGCAAAACGCTCTCCTGATGCAGTCATTATTATTGTCAGTAATCCGCTGGATGCAATGTGCCATGTCGCGTATGAGGCCAGCGGTTTTCCCAAAAACAGAGTTATTGGCATGGCCGGGGTACTGGATTCGGCCCGGTTCAGAGCGTTTATTTCCATGGAACTGAATGTTTCTGTTGAAAATATCCATGCGTTTGTCCTCGGGGGTCATGGGGACACAATGGTTCCGCTTCCCCGCTATTCCACTGTGGCCGGTATCCCCATTACGGAACTGATGCCAAAAGACCGGATTGACGCTCTGGTTGACAGAACGGCAAACGGTGGCGCGGAGATTGTCAGCCTTTTGAAAACAGGAAGCGCCTATTATGCGCCTGCGTCAGCCGCAGTGGAAATGGCCGAATCCATCCTGAAAGACAAAAAGAAAGTTCTCCCCTGTGCGGCATATCTTGAGGGCGAATATGGGTTTAAGGACCTTTTCATCGGCGTTCCCGTGAAACTGGGTGCAAAAGGCGTGGAGGAAATTATTGAAATCACGCTCACTGATGATGAAAAAGCAGCACTTCAGAAATCGGCTGACGCAGTTGAGGAACTTAAAGGGATTTTGAAAAAACTGGGATAATTCGGGTTGAGTTTCAGGTTTCAGGTTTTATAGCCTAAAACCTGAAACTTCTTCAGGGAAGAAAAAATTTCATCCAGTCAAATCCGAATTTCATAGTTTCCACATCCAATGCCCTGATTTGTTCAATTCTTTCCTGTGGCACATCAAATTTCGATAAAAACGTACTTTCAAACAAAAATGTTTTGAGCTTATCCGTGTTAAAGCAGGTCATAAAGGCCATCTTCAAAGCAGGGTTATCGGTTCCGGAGATTTTTTCGGAATATCGTATCCACATCAACCCACAGGTCATTCATATCATTTAATAAGTCGATCATCGTTCATCAAATTCCTTTTTTTCAAACCTGAAATTGTGTAATTGAAGCGGAACCCACCATTTTTGCATGGAACATATCAGAATCTGACGTACACAGCAATTCATAAATGATTCTGAACCCAGATCCATGAAGATCGGAAGGATTCCACGGATTACAGTTTCTGTTGACACTCAGACGGAATCGGAGTAATATAAAAAAAAATTTACAGATGAGGGGAGGAGAGATCATGGCTTTGAATTTACAGGAAAAAACAGACATATTGGAAATAAGGACCGACT
>JAOZLU010000364.1:5928-7185 GCA_029934695.1 Desulfobacterales bacterium
ATCATGGCTTTGAATTTACAGGAAAAAACAGACATATTGGAAATAAGGACCGACTCTTTGGAAGATTTGCTGGGCAAGTTCATATCCGCAGCGAACAGAACCATGGTCCGCCTGGAGACCGACACTCTGAATTTCAGAGGGGAAATGGATGATTTCAAAGATGAAATGAAAGATTTCAAGGATGAAATGAAAGATTTCAAGGATGAAATGAAAGATTTCAAGGATGATATCCGGGCAGATACCAAAAATCTCAAAGATAAACTCGCCAGGACCGACAGCAGGCTGGCAGTCCTGTCCGAGGAAATGAAGGCCGACACAGAGGCTCTCAGAAAAGGACTCAGAGAGGATGCCGCCAGGACCGACAGCAGGCTGGCAGCCCTGACCGAGGAAATGAGGGCCGACACAAAGAAACTCAGAAAGGAACTCAGGGAGGAGGCCGGCAGGTTCGACAACAAAATGGGAACCCTGGTCGAAAACATGATGGCACCCGGCATTCCGGGAATCGCCAAAGTTTATTTTGGCGACAGTGACTTTGATTCCTTTGCCGTCCGGGTGCAGAAAAAAAGGGCGGGACGTCCCGGGGAGAAAAGGGAATTTGATGTGATAGCCGTATCTGAAAAAAATTTTTATGTGAACGAGACAAAATCATCTCCGAGGCCGGAATATGTCAGCAGATTTGCCCGGGTGCTGCCGGATATTCCCGATTACTTCCCGGAATGCCGGGGCAAAAAAATTATCCCTATTTTTTCTTCGTTGTATATTCCCGACAATGTGGTGATGCATCTGACACGGCACGGAATTTATGCGATGGGGCTGAAGGAAGACAGCATGGAACTGCTGAATTTCGATCAGGTGGAAGAACGGCTCAGAAAATAAGGGCGGAGCAATATAATCAGATAATATTTATTGTTTTATTCGGCAGAGCCGATGGCTCTGAGATATGATTCCCTCATCAATATGCTCTGTCTGAAATTCTCCTCAGAATATAAACCGCCGCCTCCGTCCCGATCTTCCCGTCATTGTTCACGTCAGCATCGGAATTGATGTCAGTTGTTTCCATGCCTGCCAGCACCTGCAGCACAAGTGCCGCATCCCGCAGCCCGACCGGCAGATCGCCGTCTGCATCGCCGGCGATGAAGGTGATGACCGCCGACGTGTCCGCGGTGTTTCCGGCGAGATCGGAGAAGCGGGCATACACAGTTTTCTCCCCGCGGCCCGGGCTGAGTTCCCATTCTGTCTCACCGGTCAGATTCTCCC
>JAOZLU010000963.1 GCA_029934695.1 Desulfobacterales bacterium
CATTGCTCTTGTAACTCTCTTTGTCGGTCCGGAGGTCGGAGATGAAGATGCACTCCTCCACCTCGTAGCGAACCTCCACGGTCGCCTCAGTCCACAATGTTGTTTCTTTTGTGTCAACATTGTGCTGAACCGGAGAGAAATCTATCAGCACCTCTGTGTGATTCGTGTAAGGAACAGTTCTCCAGCTGCATGCCGGATCGGGGTACAGTCCGGTAAAATATGTGAATTCCGTGAACTGCGACGCATCCGGTTCCTCCGGAATATAGAAAATCGGAAGGTTGAGCTGACCGAGAGACCGGGTGCTTCCGCCAGTCACCTCGGCGGAGAGCACGGAGGCACCCTCCGGCAGGGTCAGCTCTGTCGTAAAGTAGGACACCACAGGCCGGAAGCTGCTGTAGCGGAATCTGGCACCGGGAATGCTGACGAGATCGAAGGCATCTTCCTGCGAGATGTCGTAGTCGGTCACGCTGAAAGTGAGGGTTCTGGCGAACGTGCCTCCGGAACGTGCCGCTGATCCGGCAGCTGTCCGTTTCCTCAGCCCTGTCGGCCCGGATTTTCCGATACGGTCTTTTTCATCGCGGCGGGGAGATATTTCTGTCCTTCTGCGGTCCGGTTCGGGAAAAGCGGGCTCCATCCACGGAAGACCGTACAGATGAAACTGCATGAGAGTCCGATGATACGGATATTCGTAACCCACATCCCCCCTGGGCACCGTCCCCGCCCAGTCTTTCCAGTCCGCCTTTCCGTATTCGGAGACCGCCTTTCCGAATGCCTCTCCGACAGTGACAGACGGGGCTTCCGTCATAAGAATTCTGATGAAGAGATCGAACAGTTCGGCACCGTACACGGCCTCAGAATTTCTCTTATCATTGGAATACACCATCGGATAACTTCCGAAATAGCCGCATGCGCCTTTGTGTATGAACTCGTATGCCAGACACGAGGTGTGATCATCGCTTCTCTCCTTGACGGCTCCCGCGAAGCAGCCCAGCATGGCGACAAAATATCCCTGACTGTCATGCAGTCTGTCCAGATCGTCGGTGCCGCAGTCCTCACCCTGGCCAAGGGTCTTGAAGAGATCGGGATAAGAGTGGCTTCCCTCAATCACATATTTCGCACCTCTGTTGACAGCCTCGATGAAATCCTGACATCTCCAGGAATCGTTTGCTATCAGAGGAAACACAGTTTCCTCATCCCTGCGGTTCACAGTGAGCTTTCTTGCTGTGAACACATCTGCGAGTTCTTCATTCAGATGCTGAACAACTCCGTCCCCTGTCGAGGCGAGTATCACATTGTCCTCTCCCCCGGGTCCGCTGAGTCCTTTGTTAATCAGTGACAGCATGTCACTGACAGAGGCTCCGACTATGCGACCGTGAGAGACAGAATGGGCGGGCCCGGAGATTACGGGAAATGATATGTGCTCTCTGTGATATATCATACCGTTGTCGGTCATTTGTCCCCACTCAAAAAATGTGTCATAAATTTTGTGATCCGTATGAAAAAAAGTGTCGCTGAAATAGCGGTTCATAACGAAAGGGGTAAACTGTCCGTAACCCGGGGGCGAATTTTCTCCAAGATCATATAACCGGTAAAAAGGCAGTATCTCATCCCCGCCGACAATGAGCAGATATTCCGCATCCGTCTTTTCGGTCCATCGTTTTATCAGATTTTCCAGCATTATGGCGCCCCTGTTCACCTCGGGATTCTCCTCCTCATCCCGGAATTTTCTGCCGTCCAGCCGGCTGCACATTTCAGCGGCATATATTGCCTCGCAGTCCCGGTTGTTCCACTCTGTGAAAGTGCCTTCCGGAATGATAACATCACCCTGAGCATCGGTAAGCCCCTCATACCAGTCCGCATAATATATCACCGCGTCCTTTCTCCCGTCGCCA
>JAOZLU010000964.1 GCA_029934695.1 Desulfobacterales bacterium
AACTGCAAGTTTGGCACTCTGGACAATCTTTTTGTTAAAAGCTATATAAACGGCCATGAACAGTTAATCACAGCGAACAATGAAAGTTAAAATATTGTTTTTACCTGAAACCTGAAACTTTCACATATACAGAGATTTTATTTATGCTTATATATGATGACACATATCATTGGAAAGGATGGGGCGGCAGGATGAAGCTCGGGAGCGGCCGTTGCAAGCTTCGTATTTTCGATCTCAGTAAGGGAAGCGCAAAAGGTGTGGCACATCTGAGACCCATCATTGTTGTTGTTTCGGATATCCCGGGAGGCAGGATGACGATAAGGAGCTGCGCCGGCCATATTGCCACCAATGTCACAAAGGACTTCAGCATTAAGCCAAATCGAATGATATGGATAGAACATTATCCTGAGAAAATCTATGGAATTCATGGCAAACATCTGATCCCGGAAAGATTTGAGGCAGTTGAATTTGTCTGGCATGAGGACAAGGCCATAAAGCCGAAATGGAGACCGTTAAACCCCAATATGCGGGATATTGTAAAGGAACAGATGGAAGAGAATATTTGAATATTTCTGATTCTGACGGATTTTGTGGCTGCATAAGATTTCAGACAGTCACAATCCTGAAAGCCGGTCTGAAGGACAACTTTCACAAACCGCTGATGAGCATCTGCGTACCGGAAACCACAAAAATCATCAGAGCCAGGAATATTTGAACGTTCTGAGTCAGGCATTTATTTTTTATGTCCGATTCTGTATGGCAATTCACCACAATGCGGTTTGCAAAATCGCATTACATTGCCGGACTCTGCAGAACTGGTTTGCAACCCTGTCCGGCGGGAAGAACTTTTAACTTTTTCACTTTTCACAAAAAATAAAGGAGATTTGCGTAATGAAAAAACTTTTTGCTTTTCTGGTGACGGTCTCACTCATTTTCTTTTCAAACAGTGCAACGGCTGAGATCAAAATCAAACTGGGCGTTGTCACCAAACCGGGTTCCGCCCAGAACATCGTTGCGGGAAAATTCAAGGAGCTGATTGAACAGCGTTCCAAAGGCGATATCAAGGTACAGGTCTTTCATTCCGCATCCCTGGGAAATGAAACTGAAATCCTCCAGCAGATACAGATGAACACCATCCAGATGGGCATCATCACCGGCGGTCCTTTTGACACATTTGACCCCATTGTGAGGGTGATCAATTACCCTTTTCTCTTTAAAGACAATGCACAGGCCGACAAAATTCTGGACGGTCCTTTGGGGGCTGAAATATTGAAAAGTCTGGAAAGTTCCAGTTTAAAAGGGCTTTGCTTTTCCGAAAACGGATTCAGGAATCTGACAAACAGCAAACGGCCGGTGAAAACGCCGGAAGACATCAAAGGGCTTAAAATCCGGGTGATGGCTTCGGCACTTCACAAAACCGTATGGCAGGCACTGGGAGCAAATCCCACGCCCATGCCCTGGCCGATTTACACAGAACTGGAACAGGGTGTCATTGACGGCCAGGAAAATCCTCTCTGGGTCATGGAAGTCTATAAATTTTATGAAATACAGAAATATATGACCCTTTCCCGGCATGTGTATTCGCCGCATATTGACGTGGCATCCCTGAACTGGTGGAAAACTTTGGACACCAAAACCCAGGAACTGATTCAAAAGGCCATCTATGAGGCCGCAGTATTCCAGCGTAAGGATAATCGGGACAAAAATGCGGAACGGCTCAGGCTGCTCAAAGAAAAAGGAATGATCGTGGAAGAGCATCCGGACATTAACGCATTTCGTTCAAAAGTTGTAGAGATGAAGGACATGGAACTGTTCAAAAATCCCAAGGTTCAGGCATTACTTATAAAAATGATAACCGCGAGCAAATGAAGTTTGATGTTTGATGTTTG
>JAOZLU010000365.1 GCA_029934695.1 Desulfobacterales bacterium
CAAACATCAAACATCAAACATCAAATATATGAAACCATACTTTGCAGTATTAAACATTTTACTCATAACAGCGACTGTATATTTCAGCGTAAGGGCTTTTTATCAGACAGTATCGGCGCAACTGGATCACAGTCCCCTAGTCAGAACCGTCAGCAAAGGGGAGGCATCTTCTGAAAATGAAACCCTCCATCCCCTGTCTTACTACAAGCCTATAAGCGAGCGGAATCTTTTCAACACGAAAGAGAAAGAAGAAAAACCAAAAGAAGAAGTACAGGAAGAAGTACAAGAAGAACTGAAAGAAACAAAGTTGAATCTGAAACTGTGGGGAACTGTGTCCGGAGGCAGTGACAAGACTTATGCCGTTATTGAAGATACAAAAAAAAGAAAACAGAATCTTTACAGAGAAGGGGATATGATTCAGAATGCCATTGTAAAGAAAATTTTAAGAGAACAAATCATACTGAGTGTGAATGATAAAGATGAAATTCTGAAAATGGAGGAAAAGAAAGTTTCCAAGTCGTCGGCCCGCGAAAAAGCAAGATATCGTGACAAGCCTGCGGTAAAAAAAAGGGCGAGTTCAAAAAATATAAAAATTAAGCGTTCCGAGATAGAAGAGGCGATCAGTGATGTAAACAATCTTATGAAGCAGGCAAGAATACGCCCACATTTTAAAGATGGGAAACCGGACGGTCTTACGCTGACAAGAATCAAACGAAAGTCCGTATTTACAAAACTGGGATTGAAAAGCGGGGATATTATTATGGGTGTTGACGGAAAACCCATCGAATCTGTGGATGATGCCCTCAAGTTCTACGACAGTCTGAAGACATCTCCCAATGTGGAGCTTCAGATAAAGCGAAGGGGCCGTACACAGACCATAGATTATGAAATTGAGTGATGAGTTTGGGGAGTTTAATTAGTTTGGGGAGTTTGGGGAGTTTAATTAGTTTGGGGAGTTTAATTAGTTTCATCGGGAAAAAATATGAGCGCGTACTTTCATTTTTCAAAAAATAGCGGCATTTCATTTTCAAAGCAGAGTCTGGGAGCCGGAGGAATTTGCTTTTTTATGCTGATTTTCCTGCTTCTGACAGTCCCTTTTGCAACGGCCCAGCAGACAACGGGAGGAGCGGAACAGTTTGTTTCCATAGACTTTAACGATGTGGATATCAATGTTTTCATCAAGTTTATGAGTGAGCTGACTGGAAAGAATTTTATTATTGATCGCAAGGTAAAGGGGAAAGTGACGATCATCTCTCCTTCCAGAATTTCCGTAAAAGAGGCGTACCGGGTCTTTGAATCTGTGTTGGAAGTTCACGGCTATGCCACAGTGGAAGCAGGCAAAGTGACAAAAATCGTTTCTTCCCCTGAAGCCCGCACAAAAAATATTGAAACCCGGCTGAAAGAAGAAGCCCGTTCCTCGGATGACAAAATTGTCACACAACTCGTGCCGTTACGGTACGCGGACACTGCTGAAATCAAGCGGCTTTTTGCGCCCTTAATCTCCAAAAGCAGCGTCATCCTGTCCTATCCGCCGACAAATACGCTGATCATAACGGATGTCTATTCAAACATAACCCGGCTGCTCCGGATTCTGAAAAAAATTGATGTCACAGGTGTGGGACAGGAGATTTCTGTCATTCCCATTGAATACGGGGATGCCACAAAACTTGTAAAAATTCTGACATCTGTTTTCCGAAAAACGAAAAGAAAAAAAAAGGGAGCTTCCCCTATAAGCAATACGGTCAGCTTTGTGGCTGATGAGCGGACAAACACTGTGGTGGTACTTGCCAGCGAAGACGACACACTGAAAATCAAAGATCTGATAAAGCGGCTGGACAAGGAGGTGCCCAAAGGCAAAGAGAAGATCCATGTCTATTATCTTGAGAACGCCACCGCAGAAGAACTGGCAAAGGTGCTTCAGTCACTGTCAACAAAGAAAAGACGTACCACCACCAAAAAAGGGAAAAAAGAGGCCCCCATTGTTTCAGAGGGTGTCAACATCACCGCGGACAAGGCAACCAACAGCCTTATTATCATGGCGGAAAAGGATGATTACCTGGTCCTTGAAGAGGTCATTAAAAAATTGGATATCCCCAGATCAATGGTTTATATTGAATGCCTGATTATGGAAGTCAATATAAACAAAGATTTTAATATCGGGACAGAATGGACCGCTGGGGGAAAGGTCGGGTATGGTGACAAAGATGCTTATGTCGGGGGCGGATTCGGCGGGGGCGACTCAGCATACCCCAATATGGCAGGTGTGATGTCAGGTGCGCTGACCGGCGCGGCCGTACTGCCCAGAGGATTTTCACTGGGTGTGTTCGGTGAAGTGCTTAAAATCGGGGGGGCCAGTTTTAACAACCTCGGAGCCATTGTACAGGCATATAAAAAAGATAAAGATGTGCATATTCTTTCAACACCCCAGCTTCTGACAACGGATAATGAAGAAGCCACCATCACTGTGGGAAAGAATGTCCCTTATCAGACAAAAACAGGAACCACCACCACATCTGAAACATATAACACTTATGAATACAAGGATGTCGCCATAACCTTGAAGATAACCCCCCAGATCAGCAAGGATCGGCTGATTCGTCTTAAAATTTCCCAAGAGGTCAGCAAATTGGACTCAACCGCGGAAGCTGTGTCTGATCGTCCGACAACTCTGACGCGTAAAATTGACACCACCGTCATTGTAAATGATAAGAACACAATTGCAATCGGGGGACTTATTGACGACAGCTTTTCCAGAGCGGAAAACAGGATTCCCTGTCTCGGAGATATTCCCGGACTCGGATGGTTTTTCAAGTCCATGGCAAAAGGACGTGAAAAAACCAACCTTTTTATTTTTCTGACACCTCATGTTATTGAAACCGCCGAGGAGGCAGAAAAACTTTATCAAAAAAAGAAAGATCATATTGACGCTGTTGAAAAACAGGAGCGAGAACAGGAAGGAATCAAGATGTACAGGAAGTATTTTGAAGAGTTCCCTTCTGATTTTGAATCGTTGGAAATTCCAGATTCGTCGAAATAGAAAGTTGAAAGTGAAAAGTGAAAGCCATCGGGCCGGACGGGATTTGCAATCCCGTCCGCAATGTTTCCGCTTCATCATCGGAGTCCTCGGGCTGGACGGGATTTGCAATCCCGTCCGCAATGTTTCCGCTTCATCATCGGAGTCCCGGAATGATTCGGACGGGATTGCAAATCCCTTATCGGCGCTTCGGGTATAAAATTCAGGTTTCAGAGAAAAGCCTAACCCTGCGCTGCACCGGACGGGTGGGGCGCATCGGTTATGAAACGCATCGCCGAACCCCGTCCGCCGGTGAGCTTTAGCGATATATGGACAGCCATGCATCCCGCCAACGCTGAAAGAATGGTTGAGACGCTGAGAGAATTCGGATTCGATACTCCCGATCTGACAGCCGGCCTTTTCTTACAAGAGAAAAGTATTGTGCGAATGGGAGTTCCGCCTATGCGACTCGAAATTGTAACCACAATTTCAGGTGTAAAATTTGAAGAATGCTATTCGGAACGTGTCACAGACATAATGGATGGCGTGGAAGTCAGTTTAACAAGCCTCCGTCACCTGAAAATCAACAAGAAAGCAAGTGGCAGACATAAAGACCTGAATGATTTGGAATATTTACCCTGATCTAAAAATGAGAAAAAGTTCGGCCTGCGAAGTGGGAATGAGAAAAAAATTATGAGAAAACACCTTTCACAACTGCTAAAAGAAAACGTCGGTATTTCAGAAGAAGATTATAAAGACGTTCAAAAAATAAAAATGGAAAAGGGCGGAAATACCGGCGAAATACTGATCAGCAAAAAACTGGTAACTGAAGAACAGCTGCTTGAAGCATTCAGTATTCAGTACAACCTCCCTTTCTGGCCCAAGCTTCCGCTGAACGCCATCGGAACTGGCGTCACCCATCAGGTTCCCATACAATTTCTTAAAAAATATTTTATGGTTCCTCTGGAAAGCAGCGAGCAGAGGTCAGAGGTCAGAGGTCAGGGGTCAGAGGGCAGAGATTATTCCCTGTCTGCTGGGGAACAGGTGGAATCTGAAACTGGAGAACAAGAGGAATCTGAAGATTGGGGAAGAGAGGAATCTGAAGACCGGGAAGAAGCATTTGAGCCGCTGAAATCAAAAGAGTCGGGAGATATGGAACAGGAGGAGCCTCAGCATGAACCGGGATATATCATTGCAGTAAACGATCCGACCTGTTTCCAGCCCCTTGATGACATGATCAGGATTATCAGAGCGAATAATTTTCAAGTTGTTCTTTCAACAAAAGATGCCATTCTTTCCGCCATAAACATATCTTACGATCTTAACAGGGATTCGGCTGAAGAACTGGTTCAGAACATGGAAGAGAACGGCACCACGATCATCAGCGAAATTGAGGATACTGCAGACCTTTTGGATGACACCAGCGATGCACCGATCATCAAACTTGTGAACCATATTATTTCCCAATCCATAAAGGCCCGGGCAAGCGATATCCATATTGAGCCGTATCAGGACAGCTTTAAAGTCCGATATCGTGTTGACGGCATTCTCTATGACCTGATCACCCCTCCGAAATGGATTCAGCCTGCTTTGACATCCAGAATCAAGGTCATGGCAAAAATGAATATTGCGGAAAAACGTCTTCCCCAGGATGGGCGCATTGAACTCAAATTCGGCGATCAGGAAATTGATGTGCGAGTTTCCACCATTCCTATTTCATTCGGGGAACGGGTTGTGATGAGGCTTTTGAACAAGTCAACCTCCTTGCTTGAACTTTCGGAACTCGGATTCTCCGGTGAAAGGCTGGGTGTGCTTAAAAAACTTGTCACATCTCCGAACGGGATTATCCTTGTGACAGGTCCCACCGGAAGCGGCAAGACTACCACACTCTACGCTATTTTATCTTCCATCAACAAACCGGATATTAATATCATCACCATTGAAGACCCGGTTGAATACCAGTTAAAAGGAATCAGCCAGATACAGGTAAATCCCAAAATAGAGCTTACCTTTGCCCGGGGTCTCAGATCAATTGTCAGACAGGATCCGGACGTGGTTCTTGTGGGTGAGATACGGGACCGTGAAACTGCGGAAATAGCTGTCCAATCCGCATTGACAGGGCATCTTGTATTCTCCACACTTCATACAAACGACTCTGCAAGTGCCATTACCCGCCTTGTTGACATTGGGGTCGAGCCTTTTCTGATTTCATCATCGGTGATTGCCGTCGCGGCCCAGAGGCTGATCCGGGTGCTTTGCCCTGAGTGCAAAGAACCCTATATGCCGGATGATGTGACGCTGGAAGCCATCGGCATTACAAAAGATCAACTGAGAAATAACACCATCTATCGTACAGGCGGATGCCAGAATTGTCTGAACACAGGTTACAAAGGACGAGTTGTGATTATCGAAATAATGGTCATGAATCCCAGCCTGAAAAGTCTGATACTCAAGACCTTTGATTCAAACCAGATAAAAAAGGAAGCAAACATGGCTACTTTGCGTCATGATGGTATACAAAAAATTCTGAGCGGACTGACAACCATTGAGGAAGTCCTGAGAGTCACACAACTATAGAGAAATTAGTCTGAGCGGGATTGCAAATCCCGGCATAGGGCAAA
Organism: Desulfobacterales bacterium; assembly: GCA_029934695.1. Lineage (GTDB taxonomy): Bacteria > Desulfobacterota > Desulfobacteria > Desulfobacterales > 4be13 > JAOZLU01. Next base: position 5,635 of record JAOZLU010000365.1, read on the forward strand.
TTGAAAATTTGCCCTAAAAAACAACCAAACATCGCACCCGGAAAGTTGACATATTATCCGGTATGAGGTCGCTACCATGCAAGATGTGATGAGCAAAAACGAAATAGTATATGGAATAAGAAGGCTGAATGTAATTGAGCGGCTTAATATCATAACAGATATCTGGGATGAGATAAAAGAGTCGCTGGAGCTGGAAACCGTTTCGGAGGATGACAGAAGACTTCTTCTGAGCAGACTGGCAAATTACAGAGCAAATCCCGATTCCGCCACAGAGTGGGGGGAACTGAGCCAGGAGGTCTATGACAGATATGCTGAGAAAAGTTAAATTTGTCGCAGAGGCATCCCGCGAGTTCCGGGAATCTGTCGAATGGTATGAGTCAAGGGCGAAGGGGCTCGGCCTCAGATTCACAGATGAGATGGACAGCACTCTTGAAAGGATAAGGCTCAACCCTGATTTGTACAGGAGAATTGCCGGAAACATAAGAAGAATACAGATGAACAGATTCCCGTATTCGGTGTTTTACACAACAGAAGATGACACTCTCGTCATTCTTCGCATATTTCACAATAAAAGGAAACCTCTGCAATGGTAGGGCTAACCACTTTTTGATCGTTTCAAGTTAAATCTGGATCGTTGGGGGATCGGGCGTAAGTCCATGAAATCCGATAATGCTGCCTCGCCGCTTAACATTAGCGTCTAACCCGCATAAAGAGTAGAAGGTGTAAAATGGAATTCAATTATGATCCCTTAAAAACGGTTCAGGCTGCTGCTCTTTTTTTAAAACTGAACGGGCAGCAGATGGAATATATGAAACTGATCAAGTTGCTTTATATTGCGGATCGGACAGCTTTGGACAGAATGGATGATACGATTACCGGAGACAAGTATTTTTCAATGGACCACGGACCGGTTCTGAGCAAAGTCTATGATCTGATCAGCCACGGGCCTGTATATGAAAAAGACAATCCCTGGTTCAAATATATTTCACCGCCCCAAAAGTATTGTGTCGAGTTATGCGAGTATCCGGGAAATAGCGAACTTTGCGAAGAGGAGGAGGAAATTATCAAAGGCGTTTACAAAGCGTTTGGTCAGATAAATGTATGGAAACTGTCGAACTTAACCCATTTCATACCTGAATGGCAGTATCCGCACGGAAGCGCTATCCCGATCCGTATTGAGGATATCCTCCGGGAACTGGGGAAAAACGAAGATGACATAAAAGCTGTTCAGAGAGATATTGTCAGAGAAAATTATTTTGACATGCTGCTTGCAAACTGAACGGAGGATATCGGAAATGTCAGACGGGTTAAATATCGGCGATGCTTTCCTGCTGTCCACTCCGCCTAATGATAAGCATCTGTTTGTAGTTGTGGCCCCTACTCAGAACGGAAAATATCCTGATTATAACGGATTTAGGGGAGGCCTGTAAAGCCCTGTAAGGGCGGCATATTTGTAGCTACTGCCGGTGCTACAAACATGCCGCCCCTATGGGGCTTGTGACGGGGCTTCGGGCCTGCCGGTGCTACAAACATGTC
>JAOZLU010000027.1:0-15367 GCA_029934695.1 Desulfobacterales bacterium
CGGGTATATTCATCCTGTCCTTCTAAGGGCCTGAAAACGGTTTTTGTTTCCATGATTGTTCTCCTGCATGATGGAAATTGATCTTCTGCGGCACCCAACAGCCTGATTGCTGAACTGCATGGAAAGCGGATAAGAAAAGGAAGGGAATATCCTTCCCGTTCTCTGATTATAACGGATTCAGGAGAGACTGCAACCTGCTGAAATTACTGAGCCGGATACAGGCAGTTCTGTCCAGTCCGGGCTTTCCGGTCCGGAAGCCGGGCATAAATGCATCCGCCTTTTTCTCCGTGTTCTCTGTGTCTTTGTGTGAGATATCTTTTAATCCCCCACGCTAATTAATCGAAGAATCAGTAAAAATGATTCCGGGGGCTTTGCCGGTGAATGAAGCAGAAGCCCTCACGTTATGCGTTACGAGGCGGAGCCTCGTAACGAGTAAAACTCTCTTCCTTTTGCGAAACCGGACCGGTTTCGTGTCTATGCCGCTCAACTGAATTTTGATGTGCCGCATGATGAGTCGCCGCGCCTGCTGCTCCCGAGACTGCCGAAAATCGAGAGCTTCTTCTCGGTCCTGGCCGAATGGCACGACGGGCAATGCGGATTTTTTTCAGCATTCAGAGAAACGATTTCTTCAAAATCCACTCCGCAATTCTGGCATTTGTATTCATAAATGGGCATAATATCACCTCCTGTAAAACTCCCTTATCCGTCTTCAATACATTTCAAATCCGAATATATCGCTCTTATAAAACTCTCGAAGCTTCCTATAAAAACGATACACTCTTCAAGAGAAAACTGTTTGCACATTGATTTTACATGATTGGCAACTCTTTTTCTCTGTTCCACAAGGGCATAATCATTCAAGTTGAACGAATCTATTGTAAATTGCCCTGTCCCAGTCTCTTCATCTGCCAATATATCTCCTGTTATTGAATAGTTGAAATATTCCTCTGGATCATCTTCAACCGGATTCATCAGATATTGATAATCCTCTTTTTTCTTTATACGCCTATCTTTGCACCTTGCTCCATAATATTCATTATTACAGGAAGTTAACAAATTGTTCCATTCAAAAACCGATTCCGAAAAAAGACCCTGCTTCCTGAAATGGTCAACATGCGAATTTTCCGGATCAAGACGAATCTCTGTATATGCACATTGAAAATTTTGTTCTTCCCTCAGCATATATTCTCTGACATCGTATCCGATTTTCTCACTTAGCTCTCCATAAGACCGTGGTTTGTTTTGCGTTGCAAATTCTTTGTAAAAATCCGGTTCGCTTTTATTTATTTTTTTCATTTCTGGATGTTCTTTTGGCTATTTCCATTCGGATCAATACCAAATCCGTATCATCGTATCCGATAATTCTTTCCAATTCATTTTGCAGCTCTTTAAATTCAGCAGTTTCATATTGTTCTGAAAAAACCATCCCACGCAAATGACTCAGTTTTTTTTCCACTGACGGTGTTCGCAGTCCTTCCAGCCTGAAAATTTCAAGCAGAACCTTATCCACTCTCCAACCGTAGGAACCGTTGAAATCCTTTATCGCCCTTACCGTTTCTCCTTCCCTTGCCAACACCCGTATCTGCTCCCTCGGAACAGATGAGACAATATGGGGGGAATGTGTTGCAAGTATCACCTGATTGTTGTTTTTGTCGGCAAATCTCTGATATATATGTGCGATTCGGCTTTGCCAGTCCGGGTGCAGCGAACTTTCCGGTTCATCAATTAAAATGATACTCTCCCTGGCATCCGCAAGGTATAATGAGAATGCCTTTGTTATAAGTTCCTGTTCCCCGGCTGACAATTCCTCTATTTTTATTTTCTCTGCGAGGCTGTTCTTGAATAAGACCTCTTTGTCTCTGTCAAGGCCCATGAATTCAATTTGCAGGTTAAAATCCTGGAAAACCGAATTTAAAATATCCTGTATGATTGAATATGCCTCGGTGCTTCTCCTGCCTTTTTCATAAATCAGGCTGTCAACAAATCGGATAAATGAGTCTTTGGCAGTTTTTTTGTCAGCAGTTCCGGCTTCATAAAAGACGACCTGCTTTAATTTGGGAAACAGAAATTTTATGGCATGTTCAGGGAAGTCTGATTTTAGCGTATTCGTGTCTATCTGAAATATCCTGACAGCATTTTTCTCCCTGTATTCGACTTCGATAAAAACATCGTCAAAAAGATCGTCGCCATGATAAAGAGATTCGGGTATCATAGCCATATTCTGAAACGTATGGCAAATAATATCCTTCAGCAACGTGGTCTTCCCGCTCCCGTTTACCCCGGCGACCACAATGAAATTCTGCGTTTCCCCGTTATGGGTAAAATCCAGATCAATATCTTGAAATATTTTATAATTCCTGATGCGTAAGCTTCTTATTTTCATTTTCATCTACTGACGATAAAACAGCATTACCTCACTTTATGGCACGCAACCATCCTCTCACGCTCATCTTTGCTGACCAGAGCGGGGACTTTTGTATCACAGTCTGTCCCCCGGATCATGCAGCGGGGATGAAACGCACATCCCGGGGGAATGCTGGTAAGGCTCGGCATCATTCCGGGAATCTGGTTCAGGCGGGTCCCGCTCTCACGGCTTTCGGGCAGTGCTTTGATGAGTCCCTGTGTGTAGGGATGCCGCGGATTGCTGATGACATCATCAGTGTATCCTGACTCTGCAATTTTACCCGCGTACATGACCGCAATCTTCTCCGTGACCTGGGACACGACCCCGAGATCATGGGTGATCAGGATCAGCCCGGTGTCTTCGGATTCGCACAGTTCAAGAAGCAGATCCATTATCTCTGCCTGGATGGTCACATCCAGTGCGGTGGTCGGTTCATCTGCTATGATCATCAGAGGATCGGTAAGCAGTGCGATGGCGATCACGATCCGTTGGCGCATTCCCCCGGAAAATTCGTGCGGATATTGTTTCAGACGCCTTTCCGGAGACGGGATGTGAACTTTTTGCAGCTTCCCCAGTGCAATGTTCTCAGCCTCCTTCTTTGATATGTTCCGGTGCGCCATGAGGGTTTCGGTCATTTGTGTGCCGATGGTCAGAACCGGGTTGAGAGTCATCATGGGGTCTTGGAAAATCATGCTGATGCGGTTGCCCCGAATATCCCGAACAGCTTCAGGCGGCAGCCGGGTCAGTTCTTTTCCTTCAAATAAAATATGTCCCCCGGAAATATAGCCTGGCTTGCTTATCAGGTTGATGATTGCAAAGCCGGTCACAGACTTGCCCGCGCCGCTTTCTCCCACCAGGCCGAGGCGTTCCCCTTTGTCCAAAGTAAAACTGATGCCGTTAATGGCGGTCAGCTCGCCGAATCTTAATGCGAATCTGACTTCCAGATTTTTAACTTCAAGTAAATGTTCCATAATAGTCAGTCCGTTGCCTTCTGTTTTCTGTGTTCTGTCCTTTGGCCTCTGTCTCGGAATTATTTTTCAAACCTGCCGGCAGATCATGAACCTGGCCTTGGGACGACCAATGACGCAGATGCGCCCTTCTGTCATTGCCAGCTTTGTCTGTCTGATTTTTCTGTTCTGATCTTTGTGTGTCGGTCTTGCATTCATAAAAAAATATACTGATTATAACGCTTTTAGGGGAGGCCTGAAATCAGCCCTGCATCGCACCTTTTTAACCACAGAGGACACAAAGGGGGGCACAAAGGCCACAAAGCTTAAACCCGGGGCACAAAGCTCAGACCTGCACGGTTCGGCCGGATCTGTCTGAGGGCAGGTGCGGAAGCCTCCCATGAATCCGTTATAATCAGAAAATATATAACACTGTTCAGTGTTCTGTCAAGAATACTTTGATCTTCCGGCTTCAAAGTAAAACTGAGCCAGCGCCTATTTTTGCACTCCTTTTGCTTTTTTCCTGCGAAGCATTTTTTTGGCTTCATCTCCGGTTTCATAGATGTGCGGAGCCACGCCCCGTTCTGACATGGCATTGCCCAGTTTCATCCGCAAAAATGTGCTGGTGGTGTAACGGGTCACACCGATATAAAACTGCTCCACCAGTCCTTTGACCATATCTGTGTATTCTTCCACAATGTCCGGCAAAATCAGAAAATTGTCATAATTGACAATGGTGTAAACTTTTTTCTCAAGGGGCGTGAGGATTTTTGCCACCATTTTCCTGATATCCTGAACATCCTCGCTGGTATTCACAAAAAAGTTTTCAAAGTTGACGAAGAAAAAATTTTCTTCAGGATCATAAGTGAGACGTTCTTCAAGGGAAAGACTTAGCAGGCCATCCCTGAGTCCCATGATGTCGGACCAGAAAATCCGATCATCCATCAGAATCGGATCTTTTTTCATGACAGGTTTGAAATCCATCTGATTCAGGATGTCTTTTTCAAGATCAGTTCCCGGTGCGATCTCTGTGAGTTCCATGCCTTCGGGAGTCAGACGGAACACACAGCGTTCCGTGATATAGAGGGCCGGTTGCCCCTTTTGAACCGCATATTTTCCGCTGAAGGTGACTTGTTCCACCTGATTCAGAAATTTTTTTACCCGACCTTCCTGAACAATGCGGAGTGTTTCATCCTGCACAGAAACCTTGAGACCGCCTGCGGTGAAGGTTCCCACAAACACCACCTTTTTAGCGTTCTGACTGATATTGATAAACCCGCCTGCACCAGCCAGCTTGGACCCGAATTTGCTGACATTCAGGTTCCCGGCTTTGTCACATTGGGCCAGTCCCAGAAAAGTGATGTCAAGGCCGCCGCCGTCATAGAAATCAAACTGGGAGGGCTGGTCAATGACTGCGTCAGTATTGACCGCTGCTCCGAAATTCAGCCCTCCGGCAGGCAGTCCGCCGATAACACCCGGCTCGGCCGTCAGGGTGATGTAGTCGAGAATTTTTTCCTCATTGGCCACTGTGGCAATGCCTTCGGGCATCCCGATCCCCAAGTTGACGATGCTGTTGGCCTGCAATTCAAAGGCTGCACGCCGGGCAATGATTTTCCTGGCACTCATCTCCATGGGTGCCATGCTGTGCATGGGCATTCTGATTTCGCTGCTGTATGAAGGATTGTAAATCTCTCCGAAGGTCTGCCAGTGGTTTTCGGGATTTGAGACCACCACGCAGTCCACCATGATTCCCGGAATTTTCACCTGTCGGGCATTCAGGGTTCCCCGGTCCGCAATACGCTCCACCTGGACAATGACAAACCCGCCGGAGTTCCGGGCCGCGGTGGCAATTGCCAGGGCCTCCAGAGTCAGGGCCTCTTTTTCCATGGTGATATTGCCGTCGGTGTCTGCGGTGGTTCCCCTCAGAATCGCCACATTGATGGGCAGGGGTTTGTAGGCAAGATATTCCTGTCCGTCAAAAGAGATCAGTTCCACGATATCCTCTGTGGTAATATCGTTGATTTTGCCGCCACCGTTCCGCGGATCCACAAAAGTGCCAAGCCCCACTGAGGTGATGGTCCGGGGCTTGTGCGCGGCGATGTCCCGGTACAGATGTGAAATAACGCCCTGAGGAAGATTGTAGGCTTCGATTTTATTCTCCATGGCCAGTTTTTGAAGCTTGGGAACCAGTCCCCAGTGGCCACCGATCACCCGGCGTATCAGTCCCTCATGCCCCAGATGGTTCAGGCCCTTGTCCTTGCCGTCTCCCTGACCTGCTGCATATACCAGGGTCAGATCACGGGGATTGCTGTGCGCCAGAAAATATTCCTCCAGCGTGATGGCGATCTCTTCAGGAAAACCAATGCCCACGAAACCGCCTGTGGCCACTGTGTCGCCGTTCTGGATCACGCGGACAGCTTCTTCCGCAGATATGACTTTCCCCTTTTTCATCTGTGACGGGGGCAGTTGGGATAACATGGGATGGCCGCTTTCATTTGATCTTTGTGTCATAATACATTTCTCCTGTGAGTAGTGAAAAATTGAAATTGAAAGTGAAAAGTTGAAACAAGCCTTTAATATATTGAAACTATTTGTTAAAAATTGCTGATTCGGGAAATGTCGGCATCAGACAGCTTTCAATTTTTCACTGCCAAGATCATATTTGACAATAATTGACTGCTCTGTCAAATGAAATGAATAAAATATCTGTAGGATCAGCAACATTACGGACGGGGTTGCAAACCCCGTCCGGCAGAAAGGGGGCCGGCAGAGGGGAACTGAACATTGCGGACGGGGTTGCAAACCCCGTCCGGCAGAAAGGCAGAGAACCCCGTCCGGCAAACCCCGGCAGAGAAAATTTTTGGCCGGGTACTTATAATAAGGTAGCTGAAAATTGCAAACCCGTCCAACAGAAGTTTATTGTACCATTTCAAAACAAAATTTCTCAAAAAAAGTTATAAATTTTAAACGCCGTGGCACGATTATTGCCCTTGAGTGACAAAATTTGTCACTTTTACCAAAAAATGTCACTTTTTTTGACAAAAATTGTCACTTCCGGATAACAGTAAAAAATTGCCATATTTGCAAAAAATAAATATGTTAAATAAATAAAAGCAGTTAAAGAACAAATGAAATTTTTCTGAAAAGCATGGCACACTACTTGCTGTATATCTATACAGGCGGGGTATGAAATGAATAAAATTTATTTCATTTGGTTTTTTTAAAAAAAACTTGATTTAAATAGACTTTTGTTTTATATATCCCATCTTGAAAGAAGGATTTTTTTTAATCATATTAAGGAGGTGATAAGAAAAGAGTCAGGTAAGGAAATTGCAATATTTTTAACTTAAACCGATTGAAATTTTTTTGACCAAATGAAAAGGAGATTTTAAAATGATCCAAAGATTACGAGGAAACAAAGAAGGTTTCACACTCATCGAGCTGATGATCGTTATCGCCATCATCGGTATTCTGGCAGCCATCGCCATCCCGAACTTCATTGCTTACAGGATGCGGGGCTACAACTCTCAGGCCCAGGCAGACATCAAGAATGCATATACTTCCTGCCAGGCATACTTCACCGATTACCCGAATGAGAGATGTGATGTGGTTGCAGCAGGAAAAGGCGGTTTCAGGCCAAATCCTGATGTTACTATGACGTGGACTGGTGCTAATCTTCAAACCAGTTTGGAACTGACAGCGCTTCACGCTTCAGGAGACAAAGTTTACTCGCTTCTCTCAGGTGGAGCCATAAGCACCGCTGATCAGGAATAAGCACCAATGATTAGCTGTCATCAGCCAAATTAATGACAAAGATAACTTCCCCAAATCACTTGTTTCCGGTTTGGGGAAACTTTCAACATTTAACCTTTGGTTCAACAGTCTGCCATCAAAATTATTCTTATCCTGCCTTTTTTTGCATTCCTCCCAAAGTATATCAGATTCCCGAAATCCTTAATTTTTTTAAGCCCTTAAACCCTGGTTCAGCATAAATGAAAATATCAATAACAATTCCTGTTCATAATGAAGGCAGTAATCTGGAACTGCTGTATAAAAATCTGATCAAATCGCTGGAACCGATGGACAGTGAATTTGAGATTATCATGATAAATGACGGATCAGATGACAACTCAGAAAAAATACTGTCTTCCCTTGCAGAGCAAGACGATCGTGTCAGGGTCATACATTTGCTCCACAACTATGGTCAGACATGTGCAATGATGGCCGGATTTGATCATGCAGAAGGTGATATCATTATTGCAATGGATGGAGACAATCAGAATGACCCCTCGGATATTCCACGGCTTTTGGCAAAAATAGAAGAAGGGTACGATGTTGTAAGCGGATGGAGGAAGAACAGAAAAGATGCCAGGCTTTTACGGATAATCCCGTCCAAAATTGCCAACTGGCTAATTTCCAAAGTTGCAGGAGTCAAATTGCATGATTACGGATGTTCTTTGAAGGCATATAAAAAGGATGTCATAAAAGGTGTCAAACTGTACGGTGAAATGCATCGGTTCATTCCTGTTTTTACTTCGTGGAGAGGGGCAAAAGTGACTGAGATAGTAGTCAGCCACCATGTACGCCATTCAGGGGACTCACACTACGGTATTTCAAGAGTGGGCAGGGTGATACTGGATCTGATCTTTATAAAATTTTGGGACAAATATTTACAGCGTCCCATTCATTTTTTTGGAGGATTCGGGTTGACTAATTTTCTTTTTGCGTTTATAGCATTCTTAACAATGATTTATTATAAATTCTGGGGAGGGAAGTCTTTTATAGAAACTCCGCTGCCAACGCTTACAGTGCTTTTTATTCTGATGGGGGGCATGGCTGTTCTGATGGGAATGCTCGCGGAAATAGTCATGCGGACATATTATGAATCACAGCAGAAAAAACCTTATCTTATTCGTAAAATTGAAAACTGAGTCGGCATGTCGCCAATGAATATATTTGAATATAACCTGCTTATTGCCTGTCTGACAACTTTGTTTTTGTACTCTTATTATATTCCAAGAGAGAAAAATCTTAAATTCAGCGTATTCATCACAATAGCGTTCATTCCTGTACTCTGCTTTTCAATTAGTAAAAGCCTGTCATTTCTGAGTGTTGATGAAACCTATATCATTCTGGAGGCAACAGACCTCAGAAATTCGGACATGAGGCAATGGAATCTTGGATGTCTCAGGACCACTGATGTGACAATCGGGATAATTTTTTCAGTTTTAAATCTGCTTATTGATTTTTCAGAAAATTATAATATCCCTAAGATAATTGCCAAGGCATTGCACTGGTATGTGGGATTTATATCAATTTTGTTTATTCATTTTTTAATGGATAAATATTTTTTTAAAAATGAAAACAGGGAATTGAATTTTATCCTGTTTATGGGATTATTCCTTTTATTTCCCGCAAACGGTATGGCCCTGATAATATTCAACTATGATCTGTTTTCAATGTTGTTTGGTATAATCGGAATTATCTATATGTGTGTTCTGATTAAAAACCATGATAAAAAAGCAGGCTTGCTTGCAATCATTATCGCCATGTTTGCCGCTCAGGAAAAACTGAGTGCGTCTCCCATTCTGCTTATGTCAATTTTTATGTTCACTTACTGCTCCTATCAGGATTCAAAGGTTTTTTATGACCCTGATTTCAGAAAGAGACTCGGTGTGCTCCTTTTGTATGCCGGCATCGCCTTATGTGCAGCCTTATCTGTCAGCGTACTAAGTCATTTGATTGTGGGTCTGGCTCGCGGGGGATCATTCCCTCCGTTAAAAGGATTGGCGCATCCTTTAATCAGCTGGATATGGCCGATAGTGGGCAAACTGAGTATATACCAGTCATTGAAAGCAGATCCGATATTTCATATTTTTATTATTTTGGCGGAATTGCTTGGAATAGTTCTGCTCTCAGAATTTATAAGATTCATAACTTCTCACTTGGAAAATAAAGAAAGCGCAGACTCTGCTGTTAATTACTTCCAAAAGCATAAATATAAACTTGTTCTGCTCGTCTTTGTTTCGACATTAATTATCGGAGTCATTGGAAACTTCTTTCCTTCAGAAATTCTTATAGATCCGGTCATACCGGTAGCACCCGGGAATTATCAGCCGCCGGCATTTAATGAGAGAGTGGGGCACTACGGCGCATCAAGTCTGACAACCCATACTCTTATTTATATTATGAAATGTTATGCTGCTTTTTTCAATGCACTGCCAACGGTTCTGATCCTGCTGATGATTTTTACGCTGTTATTTTTAAAACGCGGCGGGTCTTCAGCCTGGTTTATAATTGGTGTCAGTGCCCTGGCAGCTCCGTTAGCTTACGGATTGACACTTACGCCGGCAGGAATGCGATATCTGAATATACCATTGCTGCTTTTTCTGGTGTTTCTGTTATATCTCTTTGACAAACTTATCATTAGCCGGAACCTGCGTATTTCTGTAGTCTTTGTTACCATACTTGCCGTATTTTCCGAAGTCATTCCGTTTGCTCCCATACACGGCACTTTTCGACCGATATGGCTTAATTATCCGGATGAGTTCAGCCACAGCAATCCTGTCGGAAGGACCCGCAGCGGCGTATGGGGAGGCTGGGGAGAAGAAATTATGATTGCAGGAAAAAAAATTGAGCAAACATGCTCCAGCAAAGAAATAAATTGTGATGATATTCGATTATATTATATTCTTCCCGGAGACTGGCTGGATGCAAAAATTCCCGTAAAAATTTTTTCTGTGATACGCGATGATTTACGCTTTACAGAAAATGATTATTATGTTATCAATCGTTCAGTTTTTATGTATGGCGGAAAAGAGTATCTGAAGTTTGAAACTGTGCAACCCTGCAAAGGAGAAAAAAATTGTCTGAACTTTGATGTTGTTCCGCCTGAGCTTACCATAAGCTACAGGGGTCTTATTCAGGCATGGATTTTCCGGGGAGATCAACTGAGACCAAAAAATGAAACGTAAACCGAAACTCAAAACTACAAATTTACAGTCATGTGCGGAATATGCGGATTTACAGGTAAAGGGACCATACAAGACCTTGATCTGATGACAGAGGCCATGTTTCACAGGGGCCCTGATGACAAGGGAATCTGGCATGATCCGGAGAGAGCGGTCTGTCTGGGACACAGGAGACTCTCCATCATAGATATCGCGGGCGGTGTTCAACCCATGTGGACCCCTGACAATGCGCTGGGCGTTGTTTTTAACGGAGAAATATATAATCACACAGAACTCCGCAACGAACTTCAGGGCAAGAGGCATGTTTTCCAATCTGATCATTCAGATACTGAAGTACTGCTGCACGGATTCCGGGAATGGGGAGATGATCTGCCAAATCAGTTGAATGGGATGTGGGCCTTTGCCATTTATGACAGGATCCGGAACATCCTGTTTTTAAGCCGTGACCGTTTCGGCAAAAAGCCGCTCTTTTACACCTTGCAAAATCACACATTTGCATTCGCGTCGGAATTGACCGCATTGACAAAGCATCCTTCTGTGGAGGCCTCTGTTTCTCCGAGAAGCCTGAAAAAATATTTCGCTTATGGGTATATCCCCGCGCCCAATTCGTTGTATGAGCGGGTTTATAAGCTTCCCGGAGGTCATAATCTGATTTTCAGTCTGAACGATTTTTCAATGAAGATCAGCAAATACTGGGATTTTGTGCTGGAACCGTTTGAATCTGTTCCTGAAAATCCCGAAGAAGAATGGGGGGAGCAACTCCGGGATCTGCTTCAGAAAGCAGTCCGCCGCAGGCTCATGTCTGATGTGCCCCTGGGAATATTTCTGAGCGGCGGCATTGATTCATCAGCCATAACCGCTTTTGCCGCACAGGATACAGGGAACAAAAGACTGAAAACTTTTTCCATCGGCTTTCAGGAGGCAAGTTTTGATGAGTCTGAATACGCGCAGAGAGTGGCCGAATTTTTTGAAACAGATCATCATTTGAAAATGCTTTCCATTGAAGAAGTCAGAACGGTTTTGCCGGAAATCGTTGCCCGGCTTGACGAACCGATGGGAGACAGTTCACTCCTTCCCACATATCTGCTTAATCAGGAAACCCGGAAATATGTGACGGTGGCTCTGGGAGGAGACGGCGGAGACGAACTTTTCGCAGGATATGATCCCTTTCGGGCGTTGAGACTGGCCGAACTTTACAGCAGACTGGTCCCCCGGCCGGTTCATCAGGGTATCAGGATGGCAGTGAGCCTTATGCGCGTTTCCCATAAGAACATCAGCCTGGATTTCAAGCTGAAACGCACATTGACAGGACTTTCCTACCCGAAACACCTTTGGAATCCAATATGGCTGGGGCCTTTGGAACCGAATGATCTCGAAGATCTTTTTCAGGAACCTGCTGATATTGAAGATATTTATTCTGAAGCGATTGAGCAATGGGAAGCCTGTTCCCAGGAAAATCTCGCTGACAAAACATTACAGTTTTATACGAAACTCTATTTACAGGATGGAATACTCGTGAAGGCGGACAGGGCAAGCATGATGAATTCTCTCGAAGTACGTGCGCCATTTCTGGATACAGACTTGGTAAATTTTGTGCGAAGAATCCCGCATGCATGGAAATATCGCAATGGACAGACAAAATACATACTCAAGAAAGCGTTGGAGCCGGTTCTTCCCAAAGCCATACTTTATCGTCCCAAAAAAGGATTCGGAGTGCCAATTGGAGAATGGTTTGCAAAAGGCATTTTGCCGTGGCCTGAAAACAGCACCGGATTCTTTATGAACCGGAGTTTCATTGAAAATAAGATAAAGGAACATCAGGAAGGTAAAAATGACCACAGGCTTTTTCTCTGGAACAGTTGGTTACTGACCCAAAAAAGATTGGAATTGAATTACAGGTGAGTGATGCGTGTTCTTATTGTCAATTATGAATTTCCTCCTGTGGGCGGCGGCGCAGGCCGGGCAAGCTGGCATTTGTGTCAGGAACTCGCCAATACCGGGATATGCGTGGATGTTGTCACATCTCATGGAGACAGAAATCTTTATTACCTTATGGAGGGAGCGCATATTCATTCATTAAAAGTGCATCGCAAAAGCGTCCATCAAACCGGAATTCGGGGAATGAGCGAGTTTCTTATACGAGCCTTTTTTCTTATCCGAAGGCTTGTCAGAGAAAACAGGTACGATCTGATTCACTATTTTTTCAGTGTTCCCACAGGTCTGCTTTCATTCTTTGTGGGCAGGTCTCTCCCTTTTATTGTTTCGCTTCGGGGAGGAGATGTGCCGGGATACAATCCCGGTGAGTTTCAGGCTATGCACAGACTTCTGGCCCCTGTGAATCGCCTGATTTGGCGTAACGCAGATGCCGTGGTTGCACTGAGTGATGATCTGGGAAAATTTGCGAAGCGAACAGAGCCAAAATTGAAATATAATGTGATCTGCAACGGAGTTGACACAAATTTTTTTCAACCCTTTTCAGGCGCAAAAAACGCTGATTCTTATGTGCGTATTTTATCGGTTGCCCGTTTGTTGGAATTGAAAGGGATTCAGTACTTGCTTGAAGCACTCTCCCAGTTGAAAGAATATAAATTTCATCTTGTCATAGTTGGTACAGGAAACTTTGAAAAAGAATTAAAAGACAGGACAGCCCTGCTGAATCTGCAGGATTCGGTAACTTTTACGGGGCCTGTGGATCATAATAAGTTGCCCCGGATATATAATCAGGCTGATATTTTTGTTCTCCCATCCTACGGTGACAGCTTCGGGCAGGTGTTCACAGAGGCCATGGCCTGCGGGCTGCCCATTATTGCGGCTCAGAGCGGTGGGGTACAGGAATTTGTCGAAAATGGCGTGAACGGATTCTTAGTCCCTCCGAAAGACGCAAAATCCATTGCCGATGCTATATGCAGGCTGGCCTCATCACCGGATTTACAAAACAAAATGGGCCAAAATAATATTCAGAAAGTAAAATCTCAATTCCGATGGAATGCTGTTGCAGGGCAGTATGCGGATGTCTATAAACATATTTCAGAACAGGAAAACTAAGCTTTTTCCAGAAAACTTGGTTTCTTATCGTGTGAGAATAAGAGGATAGCGAGGATTTTCATTATGTGCGGAATATGCGGGCTGGTTTATTCTGATTCACAACACAAGGTCGAAACTCATTTGTTGGACAAAATGAATGATGTGCTTTCACATCGCGGCCCTGATGGTGACGGAACATACATACAGGATAATGTCGGACTTGGGCACAGGCGTCTGGCAATTATTGATCTTGTCACCGGAGAGCAGCCCCTTTCCAATGAAGATAAAAGCATACAGATTGTTTTTAACGGAGAAATCTATAATTTCCCGGAACTCCGCTCTTCCCTGGAATCAGCAGGTCATACTTTCCGCACACATACGGATACTGAAGTCATCGTTCATGCTTATGAGGAGTATGGAGTAAATTGTCTTGAACATCTCGACGGAATGTTTGCCTTCGCATTATGGGACGACAGGAAAAAAACACTCTTTGCCGCCCGCGACAGGATGGGAAAAAAACCATTTTATTACACCCGCAACAGGGAAGGTTTTATTTTCGGATCAGAACTCAAATCTCTTTTGCAGCATCCTTCAGTAAAAAAGGAGATTGATCCTGTTGCCCTGCATCATTACCTGACACTTCAGTATGTTCCTGATCCGTATAGCATTTACAAAGACATATTCAAGCTTCCTCCGGCGCATTTTCTGATTTTAAAAGATAACAAATACCAGATACGACGATATTGGGATGTTGTCTATAAACCGAAATTACAGATTACTGAAAATGAGGCAGCAGAGGAACTTCACAGGATATTAAAAGAAGCTGTGAAGAAACGGCTTATAAGTGATGTTCCCCTGGGAGCGTTTTTAAGCGGCGGCATAGATTCCTCCATCGTCGTAACCCTGATGGCCGAGCTTTGCACGGAACCTGTCAAGACTTTTTCCATCGGCTTTAATTATGAAGCATTTAACGAACTGCCGTATGCCAGAGCAATTGCGGAGAAATGGGGTACAGAGCATCATGAATTTATTGTCACCCCGGAAAATGCGGCAGACATCATACCAAAACTTGTTCGCAGCTTTGACGAGCCTTTTGCCGATTCCTGCGCGTTTCAGACGTATTATCTGGCACAGTTGACGCGCCAGCATGTGACCGTTGCACTCAACGGGGACGGTGGAGATGAAACCTTTGCAGGGTATCCCCGGTATTGGCTTGATCGCTATGTGAAGCCATACACCGCACTTCCCCGGTTTATCACCCAGGACATCATACCTAAAATGGTCAGCCAGATACCGGAGCCTTCAAACATACCCATAGAAACAAATTGGATCATGGGTGTCAAACGTCTCGCACAGGTTGCCGCTACTTCGCCAAAAGCAAGCATTGTCCGATGGGGCTCATACTTTAGCGAGGATATGAAACAGGAATGCCTTAATGATGAAATGCGTGTACTTGTCAAGGGGCATCAGTCTGATGCTTTTCTGTCTGAATTTTTTGATCGCGCTTATGCGGATTCCTTTCTTGACAGAACGCTCTATACAGATCTGCTGAATTATCTGCCGGGCAACAATCTTGTAAAAATGGACAGGATGACCATGGCGCATGGTCTGGAAGCAAGGTCTCCTCTGTTAGACAAAAAATATGTCGAATTTTCAGCCTGTTTACCCGAAAAGATGAAAATAAAAGGCCGTCAGACCAAATATCTGCTTCGTAAGATGCAGACAGATATTCTGCCAGATAATATTCGGGACAGAAATAAAAGAGGCTTTGCCGCACCTGTGGAAGAATGGTGCAAAAAAGACCTCAGAGATTTGATACAAGACAGCCTTCTTTCTCCAAATTCAAAAATCTATGATTTTTTCAAGCCAGATCGCATTCAACAGATGGTGAGCGACCATCAAAAAGGCAGAATCAATCATGGCAGACGAATATGGACACTTCTGATATTGGAAGAATGGTATAGAAACAATCAGCAGATCAAAATTTGCATGAATCCGGAGTGCAAAAATTAAGCGAAGCG
>JAOZLU010000027.1:15467-20361 GCA_029934695.1 Desulfobacterales bacterium
TTTGCATGAATCCGGAGTGCAAAAATTAAGCGAAGCGGTTTTTTGCACTCGGAAAAGATTTTCTGTTTTTTTAAAAAAATTATATGAGAGTCATGAAATATGATTCTGTCAATGGGATAACAATGAATGAAGCAATTTATTAGAATATCGTATTTATTTCTGCTTTTTTATCTTGCGGTTTTCCTGGCCTGCGGACAAGCCGACGATATAAAATCCCCCAAGGAACTGCTGAGTCTTCCTGAATACCATCGCCATCTGCTCCGAGAAATGAAGCCCGCTCTTGCTTTTGAAGGAACAGACGATGTGGAAAAGTGGCAGAGAATGCTTCGCTCAAAGCTGGCACACATACTCTGTTTACCTGATGAATGGAATCGAAATGTGAAATCCGATATTGTTTTCAAAGAAGAGACTGAAGATTACATATCTTACAGAGTATCTTTTCGCGCCGAGCAGAAGGCTCTTGTACCAGGATATCTTTTGAAACCTAAGAAGGTGAACCCGCCCTTTCCTGTGATGATCTGTCTGCAAGGCCACAGAAAAAGCGGAATGCGCGTTTCCATAGGTCAGAAGAAAACCAGGGATGGCCTTGATTTCGCTATTCAGGCTGTTCAGAACGGATGGGCCGCGTTGGCAATTGAGCAGCGTGGTTTCGGAGAGCGTGCTGCTTTGTGCAGTCACGAAGCGCTTAATGCCCTTATGCTTGGAAAGACGCTTATCGGCGAGCGCGTCTTCGACGTAATGCGAGCTGTTGATTTCATAAGCACGCAAACGGACCTCAATGCGGAGCGCATTGGCTGCATGGGAAATTCAATGGGCGGCACGATAGCTTTTTACGCCGCATGTGTTGATCCGCGAATACGGCTGGCAGTTGTTTCCTGCTCGTTTTGCACTTATGCTGACTCTTGGATAAAATTCCCGCACTGTGCATGCGGATATTTGCCTGGCATTCTTCAATACGCCGACATGGGTGATATCGGAGGACTGATTGCGCCAAGGTATCTGATCATTGTGGCCGGAAAGCATGATCCCATTGCCACCCTGTCCGGGGTTCGGGAAGCCTTTGACCGTACAAACAGCGTTTTCTCCGCAATGGGATATGAGAAGAACCTCTCTCTGATAATCGGTAACGGAGGTCACAAATTCTATCCTGATTTGGCATGGCCCAAAATCAGAGCGGTAAAAGATCGTTGGAAACCGTAATGAAAACACAGAACATGCTTTTTTCTCATTTATCTCGTGTATCTCGTTTCCACACTTTGTGAGAACGAGACAGATAAGATTTTTGTCCATCTGCTGAACATCCGAAGGAAATCAAAAGGAGGCCTTTAAATGGCAAGAATAGCCGTATTGGAACAATTTTCCGGGAGAAATATGGGCGATACCGCTTCACTTGACGTGATAATGTCTGAGATTACGGAGATTGATCCTTCTGCAAAGTTTGACATATATTCAGTTCTTAATCCGGATATAAAGGCATATTTTCCTGAACATCATTCCGCTATAAAGCGTATTGATATGATGCCGTGGAATCTGAGCTTAAATTTTATGGGATTACCTGTTTTGCTTAATCTTCCCCGCTGTGACTGGGTTCTTATACGAGGCGGGGTTTTCTTTGATAAAAAGTTGTGGAATCCCGTATTCAGTTATTTGCTTAACTTCCGATTTGTCCTGCCGTATGCCAAAATGCTTGGAAAACCTGTGGTTTTATATGGTGTCGGAACAGGTCCCCTGAATACGGAATTAGGGCAGGCCATCATGCGTAAAGTGGGCAACTGCACCTCTGTTATGACAACAAGAGACCAAAACAGCATGGACTTGGCACGGACATTGGGCGTTAATCCTCCTCACATGGCGGTTGCCGCTGATCCGGCTTTACGAATGAAACTTGCGCCAGTTTCCAGAGCCAGGGAGATTTGCGATAAATATGAAATTGATATGAACAAGCCGCTTATCGGCATGAATGTGAACAGCTTTGTGGATTTTATGGTGCGGAAAGGAGGGGCCAGGATAAACACATCTTCCTTTATTGCTGTTTTGGCAAGAGTTACTGATCGCCTGATTGAGCAGCTTGATGTCAATATTGTTCTTGTCCCCACAGATGTCGAAGGTAAAATATTTGATCAGATTCGCATGCTCGCAAAGAATCGGGAACGTGTTCACTATATTCCCAAAGAAGACCATCTGCCCGGAGAAATAGCTTCTGTTATTGCACAGTTCGAGTTGTTTATTGGTATGCGTATGCATTCACTGATATTCTCCTCGGTTGCCCATACTCCTATGGTCGGTATTGTTTATAATAAGAAGGTGGAGAGTTTCTTCAATGAACTCAATATCCCGGAAGCAACGATTTCCTTTGACAATTTTACTGAAAATTTTGTGTATGATAAAATATCAGAAATTTGGAATGAACGTGAGAAGTACAGGAAAAAAATCATTGAAGGGGTAAAATATCTTGCCCAGAGAGAATTGACAACATCACAACTTGTTCGTAAGTTCATCTATGGATAGCACGACTTGGCATTCACGACTGATACAAGCCTTCCAGACAATGATTCTGCTGGTGCTGATTGCTTACCTTGTTTCATCTCTCAGTTTCAGAGAGCTTGGAAAAGTACTGCTTCACCTGAATATCGGCTGGCTTATTGTTCCCATATTGCTGCATCTGGGAGCAGTGTGGCTGAATGCTTATCGCTGGATGATTTTACTTAATGATGATTCCTGCGGAGTTCCCTTGTGGAGACTTGCTTATTCCCAAATTGTCGGGCAGTTTTTTAATGTGTTTCTTCCTTCTGATATGGGCGGGGATGTTTACAAAATGCATGATATTCACAAATTCTGTAAATCCCCTGGCAAATCAGTTGTCAGTGTCCTGATGACCCGGGTGTTTGGTTTTCTGATGATGGGTGTGACACTTGCAATGGGCATAATTATATCACACAATATTATCCGTCTTAAATGCGTCTTCTGGATGGCGACGATTTATTCGAGTCTCGCTATTTTGTTCATCATATTGCTGATTGAAGGGAATTGGCTGAGACTTGATCTTAAAAAAAAAGAAATAAAAAACAAGTACTTTCTCAAACTTGTCAGCATCTTTGACGAACTGTGCAAAATGACGATTAACAGAAAGCTTGTTCTGTCTGCTCTTTTTCTGGCACTTGTTTTCCAGATACTTCTGATCGTTGTTATTTTTTTTTACGGGCTTACAGTGAATGTGATTCTTCCTTTTCACAACCTTTTCCTCATCGCACCGCTTATCATGCTGATTTCCGCTTTGCCCATTTCAATCAATTCGATGGGATTAAGGGAAGGCGCGTTTGTCTATTTTCTCAATTGGCTGGGACTTGCAAATGAGCAGGGAATGATCATTGCCCTGTTATCCCGATCCGTCAGCGGCGTTATCATTCCATTGCTCGGCGGTATTTTATTCATCTTGTTTCGAAAACATATTGACAAATCATCAGAAAATATCGGAGCTAATGATTCAAAAGCTGAGTGCCCTTAAACAGCCATGGTCTGCCGGTCTCAGCGAACCATGAAAGTTTAAGTTTTACAATTTTTCCTGACACCTAACACTTTCATATAAGGACATATTTCGATAATGACTGACACCGTTATATCAGATGTGCCGCGATATCTGTGCTGTCAGTGCGGTTTGTGCGAGGCTGTATGCCCCCGCCAACGAATATCGCTAATCCGTGACAATCTGGGAAATTACTGGCCCAAAGGGCCTGGGAGATGCGATGATTGCAAAGGCATATGTATTTCTGTGTGTCCGGGGCGTAAAATCCGCATCCCGGATAAATCAGATGGTTCTGCATCATATCATGAACTCATAGGGCAGTATTTCAAAATCTATGTGATCAAAGCTTCGGATAGGAAAATTCAATATCATTCCAGTAGCGGAGGGGCAGTCACGGCTCTTTTGCAATATCTGCTGGAATCCGGCCAAATTGACGGCGCGGTTGTAACCAAGTTCAAAGAAAAATATCCTCTCGAACCAGAGACATTCATCGCAAGCTCCTCAGAAGAAATTCTGGAGGCGCAGGGTTCCAAATACATACCGGTTCCTGCCTGCCGAACAGTAAGAGATATATGGAAAGACAGGGAGAAAAAACATAAGAAATATGTATTTGTAGGCGTTCCCTGTCAGATTAACGGAATCTTTTATGCAAAGCAGCGCATACCGAGGTTGCAACAGCAGATTCCTCTCACATTCGGCCTTTTTTGCGGAAGAAATGCCACGCTTGAACTTACCAGATATGCGTTAAAGCAACATGATATCGAGCTTGAGGATGTTCAGCATATCAAATTTCGCTCCCATGGCTGGCCTGGGAAGATGACTGTGATAACGAAAGACGATCAGGTTCATATTTTTGATCGAAGAAGCTTTCTGATCCCGTGGACAAATAATTTTTTCAATCCGGACAGATGTGCCACATGCGTTGATGTCATCGGAGAAAATGCGGATTTATGTTTTGGTGACGCATGGCTTCCGGAGATGTCTCATGACAGTGCAGGACTGTCTGTGGTAGTTGCAAAGAATGAGAAAGCAGTCAAAATTTTGGAACATGCTCGCGATCTGAAATTCATTGACATTATGACTGAACTGCCCATTGGAAGATTGGCTTTTTCTCAGATCGGGCAGTTTAAGAAAAAGAAAACAGGTGTTAAAATTGTTTATTTTATGGAACAATTAAGGGGGAGAAAGGTGCCTCAGATTGATGGCAACCTTCCGAAACAGACAAAAGAAGCTCTTATTTACAGTTTTTTATCATATATAAACAACAATATATCAAAAATTCCTATTTTTTCTTTGGTTAATATGAAAATTCCGATGAAATTCTGGGATATTATTACTCATCCGTTCAAAAAAAATGTTGTCAGACATTAA
>JAOZLU010000027.1:20461-24169 GCA_029934695.1 Desulfobacterales bacterium
CCCACAGCAGTCATAATCAGACCTGTCACTCGCAATTTCGGATAAAATTTAAGCACGATTTTATGGTTTCCGGGTCTTACCGGGACAGCCTGCATGATGTAGTTGGCTCGCAAGAGTTCTGTTTTCACTCCGTCAGTTTCGGCTGTCCAGCTCGGATGATAATTATCACTTAAAATCAGAAATCCTTTCTGATCTGTGGAAACACTGATTTCTATTCTCCCGGGATGATAAGAGGTGATGCTGACATGCGGCTCAGTTTTATTTTCAGGATTACTGCTTTTCTGAAAATCCTCCAGCGGCAAAGATTCTAATATCACCTTTTTGTTAAAATCTTTCAGGGAATACGATGCCATCATTTTATAAGCCGATTTTCGATCATTGCAGAGCTGATATTCAGAAACAAAAAACGCTCTTGGAAAAGCATCTTTATTTTCATAAATTTTTATCTCATTATCATAGACCAGTTCCAACTTGGGAGAATTCACTGGCATGGACGGAGGAAGCAATACATATTTCACATTGATAAGATCAAGGAGCGGAGAACCGAATTTATTGAAGTATGTCCATCTGCTGAAATTATCGGGTAACGGAATATCAGGACCATGCTGACTCAGATGCAGAAATTCGCCATACCGCCTGAGATAAAAGGAAGAATATCCGCCGGCATCCTGAATGCCGAACGGAGCAAAAGAATTATGCATAAAATTTCCGTAAGTGATGATTCTGTATGCAGATTTATCCTGTCTGAGAAATTGTATTGCCTCTGTCTGGGGAAATTCAAGGTCCCTGGGTGATGCTGTGTTATATGTCAGTCCGAATGAAATCAGATCATAAGACAATATAAGGAAGGTAAGAAAAAGAAAAATATTTCCTGACCGTTTTTTTCTGTAAAGCAGGATAGACACAAGACAAAGATATGATATGAAAACAAGTCCGAGCGGTTTCAATATGGTTGGAGAGGAAAAAAAGAAATGTCCTTGAAAAATACCGCGCATCTGATTCCAGTCACTCCAATTCACAGAATTTGCAGCCCATTTAATACCTGCGTCAGTCTGAACAAATAAATATATGACAATCGCTGTCCCGAGCAGCAGAGTCCACAATACAATAAAAGACCTTTTCTCTTTGTCTTCGTCAGATAACAAAATATCAGTGCCCAATGCACTCAGCACTGAAACAGAAAATCCGAAAATATAAAGGATTCTCAGCGGAGCGGACAAATTCAGACCCGGAATAAATTCTGCCATCGGATAATAGAGAATGCTTCCCATTGCCATTGTCAATGTGATAAGAGCCGTGAAAAAATAAAATGGTATGTATTCCTTACTTTTTAATAAATAGGGAAGGCAGGCAAGAATAAGAAAAAGAGGTATTATTCCAAAATATATGCATAATTCATTATAGTTGTTATAAGGTTGTGCGCCTTTGATTCTCGGGGGAAAACTTATTCTGTTACCCGCAGGACTTCCGAAGAAGTCAGGGTATATAAGGGTTGTCAGATATTTGGGAGGAAGTTGTCCTGTCTGCTTATAAAGTTCTTCAAATGAGAACCCCTGGCGATGAGAGCCTTCATGGAGCGTAGAGATATTGCCAAACAGAAAATTTGAAGATATAAGTATTCCCATAAAAATTGCCAGTCCCAAGCCTATTAATTCATGCCTGCCAGCTTTTCTGAAATCAGCATACTTTCTTCTCATCCATATATATCGGAAAATAAAATAAGAACAGGCAAAAATAAACTGGTATATATTGGGCTGTGCACAGCCAACGGATATTGACAGTGCAAGCGCACAGGAAATACAGAGACAGTAAAGTATTGCTCTTGTTTTCAGCCAGCGTTCAAAATAATACAGGGAAGCTGCCAATGAGGGTGCCAAGATGATGATATTCTGGAATTCAAACCAGACCATCACATACCCATTGAACATCCAGGCAATTGCACCAATCAGAGCAGAGCAGGTTTTCAGGCCCGCTTCTCTGAGATACAAAAACATAAACAGACCCGCTCCGAACAAATGAAGCCATAGCAACAGATCATGGGCCGCTGATTCGGAAAAAAGAAGATAAAAAAGGAATGTAATGGGATTTCCTGTCGGAGATGTCGGAACACCGCAAAGAATATAATCTTTCCAAAAGCAGAATGTTCTTGAACTGATGCACTTTTTAATAAAATTATAATAAGGATAAAAAACATTGACAGGATCTGTAATCAAAGGATTGTTCGCCCTGAAATCAGGCGGAGCTTGCGACGACCATGGCAGATATTGCAGCAGTGTGTCAAACGCATAAAATGTTTTCCCCTGAAAAATGACAGGATGAAAAAATATGATTGTAAGGATGAACAGAAAGAATATTGGCGATAATTTAATCAGCCGGCCTGAATTTTTTATTTCCATTTTCAGCGATCCTTTATGAAATTGGGGCGGGAACCTTATCCCTTCAGATATTCCTCCACAATCTCAATACACAATTTATCCATCGCAACCCTGTCGGGATTTTTGGGCAGGGGAGATTCCTTATACAACTTGTCGAATCGTGCGTCAATATCCCCGATTTTCTCCATCAGGGTCTCATAATTCCAGCAGCCTTTCTTGATGTCCAGCAGAAGCTCCGCGTCAGGTCTTGGAAATATCAGGGTCTTTTTCATCAGGAGTTCTTCGCACTCTCCCAGCAGGCGGTAGAGATGTGAGCCATGTTTTGAATCAAAGCCGAACTTCCTCTCCAGTTCCGCACGCTCCGGATTCCGGTTCTTTTTCCAGTTCTGATACTGGTTCCATTCCCTTAACGCCTGATTATACCTTTTCTCCTTATCCAAAGCCGCCAGAAAATTATCGCTGACAGACATGATGCTTTCTGCCATTTTCACATCCATGGTCTTGCTGCTCTGAAACACGGAGAGAAAATCACGGGTCTCCTGCATTTCTTCCAATTGCAATTTCAATTTGTGATGCTGTTTGATCTCATCAAAATAGTTCGCCAGTACCGCATTGAACGCGCCGATCTGATCCGCGCTTACCAGCTTCTTATCTTCAGGGAGTCCGTAATCGGAACGGAGCGGCTTTTTCTTAGGCGGATGCAGCAGCCATGATCTGTGCCGTTTGATTCTTCTCAGTTGGGAAAAGGCGTATCCGGCAAAGGTGTATCTGGCTTTTTTGGAGAGAAACAGATCTCTTTTCTCAACAATGCGTTTCCATTCTTCGGAAGATGTCAGCCAGTCCTTTTCAGGAACAAACAGCCATTCAATGATATTCGGATTACAGTCCAGGGCCAGCTTGAGGAACTGACGAATCTCCGTGAAAACGGTGTCCGTGACTTTATCTTCAAACTGTTTGGTGCGGTTCATAAACCCGAGAAAATATCTCCTGTCAGGGATGAAAACCCCGCGGGTGTCCACATCCGATTCAGGAGTGCTGTTTCCGTATAAATGGGAGCCGGTCACAAATTTTGAGATCAGCTTGAATTCTTTTGGGAGTTCCATTGTTTCTTTCCTTTCGCCTCGGAATAAATTCCGAGGCTGACAGCTCAAGCAGCTGATCCGATTTGCGTAACGGGCCGAAAAAGCCGGCATCCTCATTCGCAACTGCCTTCAGGCTGCTTTCGCTTTCAGCCGGGGGATTTGATCCCTCGGCGTAAGCTGATCCGCTTTCAGCCGGGGGATTGATCCCCCGGCGTAAGCTAACGGGCCGAAAAAGCCGGCATCTTCATTCG
>JAOZLU010000027.1:24269-25851 GCA_029934695.1 Desulfobacterales bacterium
AGCTGCCTTCAGGCTGCTTCCGCTTTCAGCCGGGGGATTGATCCCCCGGCGTAAGCTTCCGATTTCAGCCGGAGGATTTATCCCCTGGCGCAAGTTCCCCTGCCAGAGCCAAAGCCTCCTCCCGGTTCGTAACCTGACCAGCATCCTGAGCATTTCTCACCTGCTTGAGAATGCGGCCCATTTCAGGGCCGGGTGTCATTCCCCGGGCGATCAGATCGTCTCCGCTGATCAGATTGCGACGCTCCAGTTGCTTCTTTATTTTCCCGTAATACGCGGCCACGGTCTTCTGAGACCAGCGAAGATGTTTTTCCCCTCTTTCCTCAGACGCGGCCGGGCCTAATGTGCTTCTGATATCGGCCATTCCCATGATGATGAGGGGGATGCAGTCATCTTTTACTTTGCGGAACCAGCGCATCCGTGTGGTCGGCTTTGTTTTGCTGAAAAAGAGACTCAGAATGTTAATATGTTCGGCCACCAGAATGCGGACAAATTCGTGAGCCTGGTTCGGGAGCCGCAGTCGGAAGGCAATATCGGAAACCATCTCCGCACCTTTCTGTTCATGACCGTAAAAGGTGATCCGCCCGTCTTCTTTTACCCCGCGGGTTTCCGGCTTGCCCACATCGTGCAGCATGGCTGCCAGTTTCAGCAAAGGCAGGCGATTATGGGGTTTCAGATTTTCTGACACCTGCCTGCCTTCGGGACCGAAAAATTCTTCAGGATGGTGTGCAATATATTCGCAGTGTTCCAGCATCAGCAGGGAATGGTTCCAGACATCCAGATGATGATAGGTATTCTGTGTGCAGCCCTTCATCTGTATGATTTCAGGAAAAATGACTTCCAGAATTCCCAGTTCATCCATCATTTGGACAAAACGGATGCTGTGTCCGGTTTTGAAAATTTCAAGCAGTTCAGCAAGAATGCGTTCATTAGCCGTCTTTTTCATCAGGGGGGCATGTTGTCTCATTGCCGCAAGGGTAGCCTCTTCAATCGTAAAATCAAGGCTGGCGGCAAACCGTACTGCCCGCAGTATCCTCAGCGGATCAGAAATAAGCGCATCCGGGCTGGTCATTCTGATGAGACGCTGTTTTATATCACCCACTCCGTCTAACGGGTCAATAATGTCACCCGTCACTCCGCCCTGTTCCACCTGAATGGCAATGGCGTTAATGGTAAAATCCCGGCGGTTAAGGTCCTCAATCACAGTATCCCCCCGCATCAGAGCGATATCAATAAATGAATCCGATGTCCCCCTGTCCGCAACCCGGAAGCAGGGTTCATCCGCATTTTTCTGAAAAGGCACCACAGCTGCATTTCGGGTGTCAGCCACCCGTCTGGCCATGGTGTCAGCCCCCTGGCACATCAGATCAACATCTTTGGGAACCCGGGAAAGGAAATGATCCCGGACAGCACCGCCTACCACATACAAGGGGGGGGAATCACCTTTGAGAGGTTCTAACCATTGTTTAAGTTCGTTTTTAAGCATCAAATAACAAATCCCAAATCTCAAATAAATAACAAATCTCAAATACCAAACATCAAACATCAAACATCAAACATCAAACATCAAACATCAAACATCAAA
>JAOZLU010000965.1 GCA_029934695.1 Desulfobacterales bacterium
GAGTTCTCGGTCTGGTGAATATCAGCGATGACGGGCTTACGGCAATATCCGGCACGGCAGTCGGGGTTCCTGTATAATTCTGTACCGTGTGATTGGAACTTGTATTGGTGTATGAAAGGCTTGCCGGGCTAAAGGTATAGCCGCTTTTCCCGGGTGTCACCGTGCCGGTCCATCCGTAATAGACTGTGTGGGTGTAATAGCCGGAACTGTCTGTTTCGGTCGAGCCGGCGTAATTGCTGAAGCTGAGTCTGATGCCGGGGAGTCCATTATTCCCCGAATCTCTGACATATCCGGATATGGTAAAGGGGATGGGGATGCCGGTGTAATCCTGGTTGAAACCGGTGATGACCGCCGTGTATGAACGGTCCGCCGGCTCAAAGGTGTATCCCTGTTTTGAGGGGGTTACTGTTCCGCTCCATCCCGAACTGATTGTATGGATATAATATCCTGAATTGTTTGTGGTTTCGGAGCCGCTGGCGTTGCTGAAGGTCAAGGTGACACCGCTGATTCCGATGTTGTTTGAATCCCTGACATAGCCGGATAGGACATAATCTTGTTGCTGAAGGGCCGCCGTGTAATTCTGGTCGGACTGATTCGAGGTCACATCCGAATAGGTGCGGTTCTGAGGGGCGAAGGCATATCCGCTTTTCTCCGGCGTGACCGTGCCGCTCCATCCGCTGCTCACGGATTGGGTGTAAAATCCCGAGTTGTCCGTGGTTGCAGAGCCGCCGTCATTGCTGAATGTCAGGATGACACCGCTGATACCGGGATCAACATCAGGCCACCAGTCCCTCGAACTATCTCCGTTTCTGACATAGCCGGATATGATATAATCCTGCTGCTGAGGGGATGCTGTATAATTCTGGTCAGACTGATTTGCCGTTATGTCGGAATAGGTGCGGTTTTGAGGATCAAAGGAATATCCGGTTTTGTCCGGCGTGACCGTGCCGCTCCAGCCTCTGCTCACGGATCGGGTGTAAAATCCCGAACTGTCCGTAGTTGTTGATCCGCCGCCGTTGCTGAAGTTCAGGATGACACCGCTTATGCCGGGATCAGCATCAGGCCACCAGTCCCTCGAACTATCTCCGTCTCTGACATAACCGGAAATGGTATGTATTTCAGGCCAGCCCCTCGAACTTGCCGTGTAATTCTGCCCGGACTGATTTGCCGTTAGGTCGGAATGGCTATGGTTCTGAGGAGTAAATAAATATCCGCTTTTATTCGGGATGACTATGCCGCTCCAGCCGCTGCTGACGGATCGGGCGTAAAATTTCAAACTGTCCGTGGTGGGAAGCCGCCAATCCAAATACCCGCCAAAATTTTTCGAGTCCAATCCGGCATTCGTCTTGGTGTAAAAACGGGGATTCGTTGAATGTTGGGCATCCTGGCCATGGAAATCCTCGCCGGGTGCGGGGCAGGGGATCTCGGCGGTGTCGTTGTAGCTTATGGTCTGGCCGGTGTCGGGCAGTGCGCCTGCGAAGGCGGTGTCCTGAGCCTGTCGAAGGGTGAGGCTGCAAAGGCACAGCATGATAAAGGTTGACAATGCGGTGATTTTCGCCAGCTTTGTCATTTTTGTCTCCTCCTTATTTTTGGTTTGCGCCGGGGGAATCAGTCCCACGGGTGTTGGTGAAAGCAAAGCCGAGGGATAAATCCCCCGGCTGATAGCGAAAGTACGCTGAAGCGCATTGTGAAATGAAACATTTAAA
This sequence comes from Desulfobacterales bacterium, assembly GCA_029934695.1. GTDB lineage: Bacteria > Desulfobacterota > Desulfobacteria > Desulfobacterales > 4be13 > JAOZLU01. The sequence continues at coordinate 1,707 of JAOZLU010000965.1, forward strand.
CTGCCACGGCTTCAAAAGCCACGTTCATCTGCTCGGATTCCGCAACGGAGTAGTTCAGCTTCTCAAATCCGATGACGCATCCTGATTCGTCTTTCATCAGAATGACCTCATGTCCTGTATCCTCACACATTACCTCATCCTTCGGATTTCCAAACCATACAGTCAGCGTATTGCCTATACG
>JAOZLU010000366.1 GCA_029934695.1 Desulfobacterales bacterium
TCAAGTGGCTTCAGGAAGAGGCCGAGGCGCAGTTCGTCACCGTTGCGACGAAAACGAAGATGACCGCGCAGGAGGCTCCGTCCATCGTCACGGTGATCACCGGTGAGGAAATCCGTAACATGGGCGCGAGGAATATCGCGGATGTGCTGAGAACAGTGCCGGGATTCAATCCTGTTTACATGGGCATTTATCCTCAGCACAGACTGTATGTCCGGGGAATGGGTTCGGTAACAAATGAGAAGGTGAAGATTATGATCAACGGACACAGTATGCAGGCATTCTGGGGAGAGTCTCTCCAGCATTTAGAGAAGCTGCCCGCTACCAGCGTCAGAAAGATCGAAATCATTCGGGGCCCCGGATCCTCACTTTATGGTACGGGCGCTTTCTTAGGCATAATTAATCTGATTACCAAAGAGGGGGGAGACGAGCCTTCCCGGGTCTCTCTTGAATGTGGAAGCTATGACACCATAAAACCGCACACAGAATTCTCATACAGAGAAGACGACTTCAAAACCTGGTTTTATGCCGATTATTACAAGACAGACGGATATGACGGGAGCATTGAATCGGATATGGCGACGATCACTCCCGGATTTGTCCCTTCCGCTTCGAGAGAGATGAACGAGGCGAGCGAACATCACACGTTCCATACAAATATCAACTATAAGAGCCTTCACTTTTCCGGCTTTTTTCAGGAAACAGATGACAAGGCTCCTGTCGGTGTCTCCGGAGCATTGACCGATGAGAATTATATAGAGAGTCTGTATGCTTACGCCGAGCTTGGCTGGCATCTGCCGATCATCAACAGGGGAAATCTGCATACCAGGGCATACTATGATTATGCCGAAGGGAAAATGTCTTTAGAACTTTTCCCGGAGGAGACAGCAGAAGTCTTTGGTTTTCCTCCAGGTGAAGGCATCCATGAAGAATATCAGGACGAGCATTCTGTTTCAGGTATTGAAATAACAGCAGATTATGAAGCATACTCCGGAATTCAGATTGTAGGGGGAACATCTTATGAGCATATCAAGCAGTTCAGCATGAAAAAATATGCGAATCACAACCCTTCGCCGAACCCTCTTGAAATTGACGGAATCATTTATGATCCGTTTCTGTTTGAATATTTTCCCGCGGGCATGACGGACATATCCGAAAAAGCAAGTATAGATGATGACAGGGACAGGAATGTCGCGGCTGTTTATCTGCAGGGGACTTTTGATTTCGGAAAACTTTTTTCTCTTGAAAGGGGGATGAAAAATCTCTCTTTTACCATAGGCGGAAGGTATGACCATTATGATGATGTCGGATCCTCGGCCAATCCCCGGCTCGGAATCGTTTATGCGCCCACGGATGACCTCTGGTTCAAGGCACTTTACGCCACGGCCTTTCGAGCACCTTCGTTTCTGGAATTATATCTCCGGAACCATGCTTCCTTAAAGGGAAACAAGGATTTGAAGCCGGAGAAAATTGCCACGGCCGAAGTGCTTATAGGGTATCGTTTCACCCGGAACATTTCCGGCAGTCTCACCTGCTTTGACATCAGAGCCGAAGACCTGATCCAACTTTCTCTTTCAGATTCGGAAGTCCTGGTGTATAAATATGAAAATATAGGGAGAACAGAGTCTCTGGGTGTGGAAGCCGAACTGAAAGCCGCTTTTGGCAAACATAAATATGCATACCTGAATTTCACCTGGCAGAATGTGAAAGACAGAACAAACAAAACCGTTGTTTCAAAGGACGGACAGACCTATACGCAGGAGGATTTTCACCCGGGCGCCGCTCCCGAATTTTACGGAAACATCGGACTGAATTACGGCATCTCCAAAAAAATCATCGCCGATATTTCCTTAAATTATGCGGGAGAGAGTAAGCGGAGCGAGGAAAAAATATGGGTCGGTGAGACACTGATGCGCAAAGATCAGCGGAAACCGGTGGAGGAATGCTGGCTGCTCAACGCTTCGCTGACATTCAGGGATTTTTTTGTCAAGGGAACAGAAATTCAGATCAGCGGCTTTAACCTGCTGGATGAAGACCACAGAGACCCGGACTTGAACGGAAATATTAAAAACGATCTGCCCCGTCCGGGAAGGTCATTTACGGGCAGGATTTCGTATTTGTTTTAGGGGTGTCAGACCTGCGAGGTTTTGAAAACCTCGCAGGTCTGCATACGTCGAATGGGGTTTTGCAACATTTTTTCTGAGGAGCCAGCCAGCACTTTTTCTGATCTGACAAATAATATGAAAAAAAGTTTGCAAAAGTCTCAATGTTCTGCTAAGGATAAATATAAAGCATTCATCATTTTGCAGAGGATGATTGAGATTAAGAAAGGATTACGGGGCGTTGCCGGACGGGGTTCCGTTGCCGGACGGGGTTTGCAACCCCGTCCGAAACATTCACTGTCAGTCGTCGGCAAACATCCCGGACGGGTTCCGTTGCCGGACGGGGTTGCAAACCCCGTCCGGCGAGAGATATTATTTCGGCGAGAAATCTTAGCTTGATGTTTATGGGCATACATCAGTTATATCTGGTGGGTTCCGCTTCGCTACACCCACCCTACATTATAACTTATAAATTTAAAAAACGATGCGAGTATTTTATGGAACTTCCAATATTAGATTGGATTATCATCATCGCCTACCTGATCTTCATCGTCACTGTGGGCATCTGTTTCTCCAAACGGGCGCTGAAAAGCGTTGACGAATACTTTGTCTCAGGCCGAGTCCTGCCCTGGTGGCTTGCGGGCATGTCCATGATCGCCTCGGCCTTTGCCATTGACACGCCCCTGGGGATCACCGGACTTGTCGCAAAAGACGGCATACCCGGAGTGTGGTACGCGTGGTCATTTGTCCTCGGCGGAGCAGGCGCGCTGGGTGCATTCATATTCGCCCCGCTTTTACGCCGCTCACAGATCATCACCACCGCGGAACTGATAGAACTGCGCTATGACGGCAAACCGGCCGCATTCCTCCGAGGATTCAAAGGTGTTTATTTCGGTATTTTTGCAAACGCCATTACCCTCGGATGGATCATCAAAGCGGTCTGGACGGTCGCGGAGGTGGCAGTCCCCGGATTTGATCCGGACATGCTCCTGTTTGCGATTCTCCTCTTCACCCTTGTTTATACGGCCATGTCAGGACTGTGGGGAATTGCCGCTACCGATTTGCTCCAGTTTCTCATAGGCTCGGCAGGATCAATCATTCTGGCCGTGTTTGTCTGGAATCACATCGGCGGCATTGAAAATCTGGTTGCCGGGCTTACCGAGAGATACGGAGCAGAAGCCACCGCAGAGCGTCTTTCATTCTTTCCGAGCATGGGCACACCTTTTTTCGTGACCTTTATCGTTTTTATCTCTCTGAAATGGTGGGGAAATCCGCCGCCGGCCATCACCCAGCGGATCATCTCGGCAAAAGATGAAAGGCACGCATCTTTCGCCACCATCATGTTCGCGGTGATTGCCTTCGGGTTTAATTACTGGCCCATGATTTTTGTGGCCCTGGCTTCCCTGGTGATTTATCCGGACCTGGAGATGGCTGAAGCCGGATATGTCATGCTTATTGTCAAACTGCTGCCCTCGGGATTTCTGGGACTGATGCTCGCCTCGCTCATGGCCGCGTTCATGTCCACCGTGGACACCCATATCAATTTCGGCGCGTCCTACATGGTCAACGATATTTACCGCCGGTTTATTACAAAAGACGCGTCTGAGAAGCATTATGTCCGGGCATCTCAGGTCAGCACAGTTCTCATGCTCATGCTTGCGGTGATGATCGCTTATAATCTTGATTCTGTCAGCAGTGCATGGTATTATATGTCCATGCTCACCGCGGGATACGGGATTGTCATTGTTATCCGATGGTTCTGGTGGCGGGTCAACGCATGGGGAGAGATTGCAGCCCTTGCGGCCTCGGGAATCGGTAGCACCCTTCTGGCCCCCAAGTTCGGAAAAGCAATGGGATATTGGGATCATATCCCTCATCTGGACTGGCACTATCGCTTTCTCATTGTGATGGCCGTTTGCACAGTTTCATGGCTTACGGTCTGTTTCCTCACAAAACCGACATCTGAGGAACATCTGCGAAAATTCTGCGAAAAAGTGAAGCCGTTTCCAACATTCTGGGGCCCGATATACGAGAATTATCCTGAACTTGACTGGAACCCTCATTTTAAACGCTCCTGCATTCACTGGGCATTGGGAGCCGCGACGGTCTATTGCTTTTGCTTTGGAGTGGGGAATCTGATGTTTCTGAATTTTGTTTCGGCCGGGTTCCTGATTCTTGCCGCTGTTCTGATGGGAACGGCGATATTTGTCACTTGGAAAGACTAGTGAAACTGTGTAACCCAAATAGAACACGAATGACACGGATAACACGGATTCTCACAGATATATATGAAATCCGTGCCATCTGTGTCATCCGTATTCTGTTATTTGTTCAATTCTGCTTCCACAGGAATGACACAGGTATTTAATAATAGGACTGTTTTTTTATGAAAGAATGGAGAAAATATAATGCCAAAACTGACGTTTAAGAACGGCTTGCCGTCTTCGGGTGAATTTAGACAGGCACTGGCTGAAGCTATGACAAAGGCCAACCCTGTTGATGATCTGTTGATGCTGTCCCGAAACCTTCATGAATATGAAGTGAGATACAGGATGCGTTCAGAGGATTTTTATGCAAAATATCAGAAAGGGGGGCTGGATGATGAACTTCAGCACTGTATGGAGTGGGCATCCGCTTATGAATCTTTTATGGAAACCAGGAAAAAGATAGAATTCGCATTGATGCGTGAAGCAGTGTATCGGCCGATTGAGGATATCGCAGCATGAATTCTTACAGCTATTTTATCCGACTGGAAACTGTGCTACGTTCTCGACAGGACATTAATTTGGAAATATTTGAAATTACGCCTACGCCTGTGGCAATTGATTTTAAAAGTGAAGTTTACTTTTATGACGGGTCACATCTCAGCATTTTTGAGCGGATAAAACAGGTCGGAAAGCGTGATATCATCCGCATCAGATATAAGTTTCACTATCAGGATGTGGATGGAAATCTGATATTTCGCTATGACAATGCGCCTCACCATCCGCACTTGGCCACATTTCCAGATCATAAGCATATACGAAACGATATTATCGAAACCGAATCGCCGGATTTGAATGATGTGCTTGCTGAGATTGATTCTCTTATTTATACGGATCAATGAAAAAATCCGCGCCTGATTCTCAGAAAAGTTTATAACAGTCGTGAAGGATCTCAATATAACCGAATAGGACGTTTATGCGTCCCTCATAAAATAAACAAATATTAAACACTATGAACGAAACAGTACAACACCGCCAGCCGTTCTCCATAGAACGGGCCATTGAGCAACTGCATATAAAACGAAAAGAAATCCTCTCCCTTTCCGCGGAAAAGGCGTTGGATGCGATTTTGGATCATCCGCAGCCCCATGCCCTTATCCATTCTTTTCCGGAACAGGATTTTTATTTTCTGATCCATGACATCGGCATAGAAGATTCCCTTGAGTTATTATCTTTGGCATCGAACAGGCAGTGGGAGTATATCCTTGATGTCGAAATATGGCAAAGGGACACCATGATCATTCCCTTGGTCACAAAATGGTTGCATATACTTCTCAAAGCAGATCCGGAACGTCTGATAAACTGGTTTCTGGATGAGAAAACCGAATTCATCGAATTCTACCTCCTTAAAAATATGGAAGTGGGCATCAGGGAACACGATCAGGATCCATCGGATTTTGGCGATGGTTTTTTTACGTTCGATGATATGTTTTATATAAAATTTTTTGATGATCCATTTGATTCGGAATTCAAAATCGGAGAACAGCGGGACGCGTTCCTGTCAGAATTTTTGAATCGCCTTGCAGCTTATGACTTTATGACATACCAAAAAGTTATGTTTGAATTTCAAGTTGTTATTCCTGCTGAAACTGAGGAGGAAGCTTACCGGCTCCGAAATGTGCGATTGGCTGAAAAAGGATTTATGCCGTTTGATGAGGCCATCGGTATTTACCAGCCATTAAAACCATCGCATCTTAAACGCCAGACAAAAAAACTGATGACAAGGGATGATGACCGGAATTCCCCTGCTCCTCTTTATCCTGCGGAGATGCTGAAACAGGACAATCTGTTTACCCGTTCTTTGCAGACGATAGAAACAGGCGGTATCTTTGAACAGCTTCAGGCAGAGTTTGCAGGTCTGTGCAATCAGGTGATCTCTGCGGATCAGAAGACAATAAGTGAGAAAGAGGAGTTAAGGCATATCGTCAAAAAGGTTTGCGGATATATCAGTATCGGGCTTGAGCGTTTGGCAAAAGATGAAAATGAGAACCCTCATCGCATAAATCAGTCAGCTGTCATGATACAAAAGTTTCCGCTTTCCCGGATTTTCAGGGCAGGATACGGACTTGCGCTTGAACTCAAATGGCGAGCTGAAAAATGGCGAAAAAACAGTTGGTTTGAGAAGAAGGGACTTCCTCTGAGCTTCTGGGGAGAAGAATGGCTGGGGGTGATCGGGGGCCTTCTGATCAAAAAGCCGCTGTTTTTTGATAATTATAAAACAGGTGTGATTTACAGGGAATTCGCTTCTCTTGACGATATTAATGAAACTGAAAGCACACTCAGTGAAGTCATCGCTTTTGACGAGCTTCTATGTTTGATGTTCGATGTTCGATGTCCGATGTCCGATGTCCGATGTTTGATGTCAAATGTCTTACTTACTCATAAAAATTTCATTCTGACGTTTTGGGCCAGGCATTATCTCGGACTGCCCGAAGCACTTTTGCCCATTGAGATTGATGAATTCAAACGATTTTTCAGTGATCTGTGGTCCGGCAAAGAAAAGCCGCGTAAGACAAGCAGGCTGATGAAAGAATTTTTTCTGAGCTGGCTTTCAGATAAAACCGGAGCAGATGCTTACGAAATTATCGGGAACTCGGGAAAAACTTTGAAAAATCTCTTTGAGGAGATTGAAAGCGAATACGGCGAGGTTTCAGAAAAAGACTTGGATCCGAAATATATATATCTTTTTCTGGTGAAGAATGTTCAGCAGTAAAAGGTGAAAAGATGCTGATTATAACGGATTTAGGGGACGCTCCGAACCAAGCCCCGTAGGGGCGACATATTTGCAGCACCGGCAGGCC
>JAOZLU010000367.1 GCA_029934695.1 Desulfobacterales bacterium
CGGAGCCGTCCAATGTCACTGTGTCTCCGAGGTTTGCGGTCTGATCCGGGCCGGCGTCGGCAATGGGCGGCTGGTTTTTCTGACCCGAAGTTTTCGGGTTCGTGCCGTTCTGATATTCGCCAAGGTCTGAAATGCCATCCCCGTCAAAATCAGCAGTTCCGTCCCTGTCAAGATTGGCAAAGTGTCTATCCTCCCACTCATCCGGCATCTTGTCTCCGTCTGTGTCATCAGCGGAATAGATGCTGATCGTGACATCTTGGGAATCTGTCAATTCGCCGTCGGATGCAGCGAAGGTGATCTCATATTCGCCAGCCTGTCCCGAAGCTGTGGGCCACTCGAAATATCCCTCCCCGTCCCTCTGATCTGAGAAAGTTGCGCCATCGGGTATCAGGGTTGCGGAAAGTTGGGGAAGCGTTCCATTGGGATCGCTTGACTTGACAACAAACCCAAAATGTGATCCCTCGGCGATCCGGCGATTCTGAATGAACTGGATGACCGGTGCTTCGGGGTTTTCCAATGCATCCTCAAATGTGAGGGTATATTCAAACGCTCCGGCATCCACAAAATCAAAGAGATGCAGAATATTTTCCCTGTATGGTGTCTGATCTTTCAGGCGGATGGTCCGATGGGTTGTCCAGGCATTATCTTCCATAAGGATTTCCCGACCGTCAGAGCGCACCACTTTTTTCAGTTGGAATTTTTCCTGGCCCGGATCGTCTGTTCGAATATAAAGCCATCCTTCCGGGGCATTGCCGAAGAGGGTGACTTCGAGATTTCCGCTGCTGACTTGGCCGTTTACAATGGGAGCGGAAGCCACGTTCACTGGTTCGGTCGTGCCGTCGCTATTGTAAAGCGTGTCTGGCATAAAGTCATCATCTTCGGTGTCGTTTACCAGAAAATCAGGTTTGTCATCGTCCTTTGGAAGATCAACCCGCACCACATGGGTCAGTTCGTGGATGTTCACGCTGTCAATCAGGGAAATCTGGGGCGTGGCGAGATCGTCCAGATGCTTGAACCTTGCCTCGTATTTTTGGAATTTTCCTTGGAGACTGGATGTCATCATCCACTGGGCCACTGCTGTCTTATCTGGGCCGACGTTTCCCAGATTAACATTAAAAGAGGGAGTTATGGGATTGTCATTCACCTTTGCGCCGATCATCTGAAAATCAATGAGCAGCCCTTTTTCGTTCTCTATGATTTCCGGCGGTGAGGACTGAATTCTCACATGGCGGGCGGTTCCTTTTCCCCGGTTGCTCAGAAGCAGTCCCAGGGAGAAGGGTTCGGCAGGTTCGATGATATCTTTGGTAAATGGATCATCACTATACACCTCACGCACCCAGAAATAGTCCAGCACCAGCAACGGATCAGGCATGACGGTGATGGATGCCGGGAAAAGCGGTATCTCTATCTGTGTCCCGGACTCTGTATAACTCAGGGTTCCGCCTACAAAATACCGGGTATCTGCTTCGGGTGCGGCATCCCGTGTGGGGATCATCATCCACACCGCTTTGGCAGATGTTCCGGGGAGTATGGTTCCGTTGCCGTTCACGTCGCCAATGTCGGTGACTTCCGGGTCACGGATGTCAAACAGATTATTGACGGATTCATAAGCTGTATCTTGAATATCAAGTGTCACCGTCACATTCTCCAGAGCGACATTCTCCGGTGCGTTCTCAATCTCCAGCGTTGCCCTGAAAGCAGTGCGGGCAATCGTGATCTTTTGACTGAGTCTGATACGCACCCTTGCACAAACGCCTTCTTCTTCAGGGGGCAGTTCGGCAAAAACCGGTTCAGCTACGCCCGCCAGAAAAGCGAATGCAAGGAGAATACACACCATTTGCAAACCTGAAATGATTCGTATGGTTTTCATAATTAATTTCCTCCAATCACGTTGTATTTGATGATTCTGCCGCCGTATTTGGTGATGTCCGAAACCTCAGTTTCTGTCCCAGTTTTCGTTTTCTGAGGCTTAGACCTTGACGAACCAGGGTATTCATCAAGGTTACAACGAAGCGGTCTATTAACTGGGGAGAAATGAGGCAAATTCATACTTGGACTATAACCGGCAAAAGCTTCTCTTAATTTTTCCTCAAATTGCAAATACCTTTCGAGCGTCCAAAGTCCCCCGCTACCATTACTGCCGTTTCCACCATTATTTTTATCGTATTCCTCCCACCATTCATCCAGCATAACAGGAAGTTCTTCCGAACACGCGAGACATTCACCTGCATTCAATAGGTTGTTGGCGATACCTACAGGTGTCATAGTCTTGGAAGCAAACATACAGGCGCAGGGATCGCTGTTTGGGTTTTCTGCACCAACCAAATCATGAAGTGATTGTACCGAACATGATGCCCCTAAACAAGAATAAAAATCATTAAGCATTTTTTCCATTAAGCCATATATTGACTGGCACTCCGGAAATAAAGCAACATCTGGCCCCAAGCATTTGTAGAAATTTTTCAGTTTCAGGACTTTCTTAGCACAGTCCTTGGCATCTCCCGACAATCCAGCCAATACCTCTGGTAAACTGAAGAAAGCCAGGATTCCTTTAAGCGGTTTGATGCTAACATGAGCCTCATGCCATTTCGCATCCCCTCCGCAATAGTAAAATGTTGTCACTTTCCCACTTAGAAAATCACACCATTTTTCGGAGAATTTGGCATTTGCTCTCTTTTTCCTTTTGCCTGAATCTGTCGTCCCGTCGTCTTTTTCACGGATCATTACCGGAATGGTAATGGAACTCATCGCGGAAAGTGTACCAGCATTCCGGATCAAAGGTTCAATATGATAATATTCGTTTTCATTGAAGTCAAGAGTAACATCATGAGTTTCAATCAACCCGTGGTTGGTGACGGTTACATTGACGACACTCGTTTCGCCGTTGAAGATTGGAACGAGCTGAACCTTCGGCTCCACAGTAACAACCGGCATCGGTACATGCGTTTCAAACTCGGCTTCAAGTGTGACTCTGTAGTTATCTTCAACTTCCACCGGCTCCACATTCCAAGAGTAAGTCACCATCTGTCTTGACAGAAACGCCTCAACATCTCTTTCCTCTCCTGGAACAATTTGGATCGTGGAGCTGTATGGACTGTGTTTTTCTGCCATGATCTCAAGATTGTAATGACCTTCAGGAATGTCCTTTGTCAGAAAGATGCCAGTTGCGTCGGTAACACCCTCGGCAATCACGGTATTTTCAAAAACATCCTTTACGACAATGGTTGCTCCGGCAACATTCGGCTTGTCCTCCGCAAAATAGGTGAACTCATCGGTGACGGTAACTTTGAGGTCTCCTTTTGCCTCGGAAACCGCGTTAAATTTGAACCCGACATGTAGCGTGGCGTTGTTTCCCGAAAGCACGATATCCCCGGTGTAAGGCCCCAAAGGCAGATCCTCCGAAGGATTCAGCATCAGTCCCACAGTCGCTTTTCCGCCGGATTCGATCTTGTCAATATGTTTCGGTGTGACAAGTTTCAGCCACAGCGCATCGGGCAGAAGCACCATCAGGCTGTTCGCAGGCGCACCGCCTGTGTTGAAAATATCGAACTCAAACATCCGCTGCCTGCCTCGCAGCATCCCGGTTTCCAGAGGACTCGGATTCACCACAAGCCGAGGTTCTCCGGGAATAATGTTCAGCTTGAACATTACGCTGGTTTCCACACCCTCATTGCTTGTAAACGTCACCGTGGGATCATTTTTCAACACAGATGCATCATTTGCCGTCACCGTGTAATCGAAGGTCTGCGAGTTCAGGCTTTCCAGAGTTGTCGGAACATCCATCTGAATGCCGATGTTCGCGGAGGCATCCTGAACGGCCGCTACAATTCCCGAAATATCAGCGGCACCGATGTTTCCGATATCAAGCTTCCCGGTTGCGGGAACCCCCGGAGTCAGATTCAGATAGATCACATCTGGAACAACTGTCATCAGATGCGCTTTGGTGATGTCAATGGGACGAACCGCGATGTTATCATCTTCATCCGTCTCATCCACCGTGCCGTCACTGTCTGTTTTCAGAATGATGTAGTATGGTCCGGTGGTCACATCCGGGATCTGCACCGTCTCAGTCTGCCAGTGGTCGAAATATGCGGTCAGTCCGTCCGTTTTGGTAAATTCGCCAAGTATGATATCCGTGTCGTTTAGAACATCATCTGAGGATAGATACACTCGGTCAGTCCACTCTCCGTCGGCATCTCCCTGACCATCGTTCCGGATTCGCCAGCGGAGTTCTGCTTCTGTCAGCGGAGAGGCTGATGGCGGAACATTGAAATAAGGAGCGATCAGATTGGGCGGCTGAATCGCGGTGGTGGTGAAAGTTTCGTCATCTGAGACGACATCATCATTGCATCCGTCATTTGATATGACCCGGAAATGGTAAGTGGTCTCAGGCGTGAGTTCTGAAACAACAACCCTGTGATCTCCCACTTTTCTGTTATCAACGGCTGTGATTGGACCATAGACGATTGTTGTGCCGTATTCGACCTGGGAGGTTGTTTTTTTGCTGGTACTCCATGTCACCGACGCGCTTGACTGTCGTTCAACCACTGCAATATCTGATATTACAGTTTCAGATCGGTCTGTGGTGAAATTCCATGTTGCGGGTGTCTCATCCACATTTCCTGAATCATCTTTTGCACGAACTTGAAACGTATGAGAAGCATCCGAAAGATCCGTGTACTCGCGGCAGCTCTCCGAACCCCAATCCGACCACTCCCCATCATCCATCTTGTAGGAGTATTCCAGACTTTCCGTTGCGGTCTCACTATCCGAGCCTGTCCAGCAGAACTCCGTATCTGTTTCGCAGATGACGGTGTCTGAGGGGCCGGACGTGATCCATGTCTCAGGAAGGTCAGTATCCGGTGTTGTTGTAAACGTCTGATCATCGGATACTGCCTCGGTTTCGCAGGCATCTTCTGATTTGACCTGGAAATGATAATCGCTCTCCTGGGTCAGCCCTGTGATTGTGACACTATGGCTCGTCTCCAGTTTTGTGATGAGAGGCGTTGTTGACCCATAAGCATCAGTGGGGCCATATTCCACCTGGGATGTTGTATGCTTGCTGGTCCTCCATGTCACAGATACACTGGACTGCCCTTCGATCAATGCGATATTGGATATCAGCGGCTGGGATCGGTCTGTGGAAAAGTTCCATACAGATGGCGTTGCATCAATGTTGTCGGAAGCGTCTTTTGCACGCACCTGAAATTCATGGTCACCGTCCGACAGATCACTGTACTGATGGCAGGTTCCCGATATCCAGTCCGACCACTCACTGCTGTCGAGCTTATAGGCATATTGCAGGGAGTCTGTGGGAGTGATGTCATCCGAGCCTGACCAGCAGATTTCAAATTTGGCCTCACAAATCGCAACTGAGCCTGAAGGTGTGGAGGCCAGCCATGTCTGAGGCAATGTCTCATCCTGGACTTCCTGGGACAAGCTTTTTGTCAGCCTGTTGTTTTCCTCATCATATTCCGCCACAGTCTCGCTGCTGTCAGCGACCACCTCAACGCTGTGTTCGCCGACCCGGGCATACCATGCCTCATTGACCTGGACAGAAGCATCTGCGGGAATAACTTCGCTGACCCATTCCGTTCCGATCCTGCTTCCATCTATCAGGAAATCCACCCGGAAACCGTCCACTGCCGGTCCTGCGCCCTTGTTCTGTATGCTTGCGGTAAATGTCACTCTCTGGTTCTGCTCAATTCCGCTTGCAGGATTCCAGACGATTTCGCTGACAATCAGATCAGAGAGCGGGCCTTCTGTGGTGAACTGCCATACAGGGCCGTCGGTTTCCAGTCCTTTGTCATCACGGGTGACAAGCTGCCAGAAATAAATTGTTCCGGGTTCCAGATTGCTTTCCTGAGCCTCTTTTTCACTGATATGGTCAGCAATTTTGCTGAGACTGTCCTCGGAAGTTCCTAAAAACACATCGTAAGTTACTGTGTCCCACGGATTGGGATCGCCGCCGCCCCAGGTAAACGTGACAGAATCGTACAGCACCCTGACGGCATTGTTGGCTGGCCCAGGATTACTGGCAACAAAGGGCGGGCTATTGGTGGGCGGCAAAGCAATACAAGTGCTTTCCGATGTCAGTTGCGGGGCAGTATCCACTTCACCATAAATCTTTTCCCCATTGTCTTCCCACCAGTTGTTTGCTCCATCAATAGTTATATTTCTGGAATTGTTGTATATGCCGTAATCCCCGTTTCTCAGAAAATTGTTGTTATGGATAACGGGTTGGGAACCGGATGTGTAAATGCCATAACGGTTGTCTTTGAGATTGTTGCACCTGATTTCAAGACCGTCGCATCCGTCTCCGTTTACATAAATTCCGGAATGATTGCTGTTTCTGATGGTGTTGTATTGGATAGCTTTAGGTTTGGCATTGGTGAGATTAATACCGTAAGTGCCGTATTCGATTACACAGTTTTCCAGAATAGTATAAGTATCATCAGTCCGATCACGGAAATTGATTCCGTACCAGTCGCCGGGAGCCGGAGGTTCTGCGGCGGAGGTGAAGGTGATCGGGGAATCAGCCGTGCCCTGTGCGGAAAGAGCGCCGGGATAACTGTAAGCGATGTAGATGCCGGTGTTTTTTTCAAACCCCAGTTCGATGCCGGGTTCCAGGGTCAGGGTTGCCGTGGAACCCGCCTCGGAATTCCAGATTGTCACACTGGCCGAAATGCCGTAGGGAAGGGGCTGCTTTTTCCATGTGATGTCGGAACGGACATCGCCGCTCACTTCGATGTGGTCTTTGCCGTTTTCCGAACCGGAATTTCCCGTGACATTCCCCAGTCCTCCAGGATAGCTGTATATCGCACTTTCTTTATTGCCGGTGAATACATTGTCCGAAATCACGGGCTGAGAATCGCTCCAGATATAAACACCCCGGTTTCCGCTCTTGCGGATAACGCAGTTTCTCACCGTCGGAGACCCGTAGATGTTTATATTGCCGTAAGAGCTTCCGCCGTACTCTATCACACAGCGTTCAATGACTGTTGATTCCGCATCGGTCGCACTGTTGAAATGAATACCGTGCCAGTCGCCCGGGGCCGGCGTGTCTGCCGCCGAAGTGAAGGTGATCGGCGAATCCGCCGTGCCTTCGGCTGAAAGAGCTCCGCTGTAACTGCGATAACCGACAGTGAGCGAGGTA
>JAOZLU010000966.1 GCA_029934695.1 Desulfobacterales bacterium
GCTAAGGAAATTTCTTCTATCAGTTCTTTTGCTTTTTGTGTGATTTTGGCGACTTGAACAAAAATTTCATCGGCTCTGGTTACAATATCCGTGCCATCTGTGACCCGGGTGACAGTACTTTCAATAAGGCTTTCCGTATTTTTTGCCGCACCTGCTGAACGGATGGCAAGGTTTCTCACCTCGTCAGCCACCACAGCAAACCTGAGACCTGCCTCACCCGCACGGGCCGCCTCAATTGCCGCGTTGAGGGCCAGAAGGTTGGTCTGGAAGGCTATCTCGTCAATTATCTTAATAATTTTGGAGGTTTCTTTGCCTGATTCAAAAATATCATTCATAGATTCAGTCAGTTCGGCCATAGAGTCATTGGCCTCTTCAACAACCTGGCTGACTTCCTGCATGAGAATATTGGCCTGAGCCGCATTGTCCGCATTTTGCCTGATCATGGAAGATATCTCTTCCAATGAAGCAGAGGTTTCCTCAACCGAAGCTGCCTGATCCGAAGAGCCTCCCGATACCTGCTGACTTGCGGACGATACCTGGTTGGAGGCAGATGTCACCTGACTGGCAATTTCATTTAACGTCCTGATGATTGCTCTGATCGGCGTGACAATGCTGCGGGCAAGGAACCAAAGGAAAATTACAGCGACAACAACGCAGAGAATGCTGATTCCGATCATTTTATATAAGCCGTGAGTTGCCTGGCGCATCTGTTCATCTGCCACAGCGGTGATCTTTTCTATGGGCACTAATATTTTGACAGACCAGAGTGTCGTTGTCTGCCCCACTTTCAGAGGAGTGGAGACCTCCAGGCGGTTTTCCTCTATTTTAATGAATTCACTTTGCATATTGAGCAAATCCTCTTCAAAGTCTTCTTCACCGAAATCCCTCAGATGTTTGCCTGTCAGTTCCGGTCTGCCGGTGACCGCGGCCAAGGTCCCGTTATGACTGATGAGGAGAATCTCTCCGGTTCCATCATAAAGCCCCTTCACGTCATCAACCACTTTCTGTAAACTGTCAATGCGCAGATCAATGCCGACAATGCCATAGAATATGTCATCAACAATGATCGGCACGCTAAGGGATGTGAGCAGAATCGTTTTTCCCTGAATCGGATAGACATAAGGATCAATAATGCATTCGTTTTTCAACTTTTTAGGCATCAGATAATAATCACCGGGGCCCTCTTTTTCATAGTCAACCAAAGGTTCTATCTCAATCTTGCCATCCTCGCCCCGGTTCCAGTAGGGAATGAAACGACCGGTTTCGTCGTGGCCTTCCTCGTTTTTGAATCCCCGGTCCATCCCATCAAACGCGTCCGGCTCCCAGCAGGTATAGACACCGACAAACTGCGGGTTCTGAATCAGAACGCTCTTCAGGATACCGTTGACTTCATCCCGGGTGAGCTCAAGCCCGATATTTTCATCTTTGATGCCTGAGAGGACTCCGGCCATCATACGCGCCGCTTCAAGGGCCACGTCAAGTTCTGCTTTGATATGGTTGGCATGTTGCTTTGCTATGGCACTGGCGTACTGCTGTGCGTCTCTGACCGTCTCTTCCCTGACAATTTCCAATCGGTGCTTCATGGCTGTTGCGGAATAAGCAATTATGATTGCCACGGTGACTGTCAGACAAATACACGCCCACAACATGATCTTCATTTGAAGGCTTTTCAGTTTCATATCATATCTCCCATAATGGATAAATACCCGTCGGCTCGGATTTGCCAATCGTTCGACGGCTCGACTGAGCTCGCCGAAGTCCGAGCCGAACGGTGCCAATATTGATGTTCTGCTGATATAGATCACTGAGGGCGTACTTGCCCCTGAACTTCGGATCCCACAGAATATTCCAAGTGTCAGGCACCTTCGTCATAAGTGCCGT
>JAOZLU010000368.1 GCA_029934695.1 Desulfobacterales bacterium
CAAACATCAAACATCAAACATCAAACATCAAACATCAAACATCAAACATCAAAATCCAATGATCTTCAATTTTACCTTTCCCATAATGCTTATGAGATCAAGCTGCTGTTCCCCGGTTGCAAAGCGTATATGGGTCACATCCGCGGGGATCTGCCCGAAAAGCGAGTCTGCGGTTATCCAGTTGCCGAGATACAGGATATTCCACGCATGGTAATAAAACCGGCCTTTTAAATAAACAAGCCCCGCCTCGACCTTGGCGGGTATGCCGGCTGCCCTTGCAAGCGCTGCAAAAAGCACGGCGTGTTCATTACAGTCTCCCATCCGGTTTTCAAGGGTGGATATAGCGTCTGGCAGGGAAAGCACAGGCCGTTTTTCAATATTTTTATAAACCCAGCTCATCAGCTTCTCTGCCTTTTCCAGCGGGGTGTCATCGGGGGATACAATCTCTTTCATCAGATTCCGGATTTTTTTATGGTCAGACTGGATAAACGGTGTTGCTTCCAAAAAAACTTTCAAATTTTCAGGAACTTGGGATGTCTGAATATCTGACAGGGATTCTTTGTGAATCAAGAGGATATTCCCTTCAAGCGTCTGCCTGCCGCCGCTGATATGAACATTATCATAATTTATGCCGCTGATTTCAATTTTAAGCAGAAGAAGTTGCAAAGGGTCGTCAATACGCACATTCGATTCAACAGAAGCCACCTGGGCAAGGTCCTGACTTGATTCCAGGGCGAGTTCGGAAAGCGCATCCTCCCGGGTTGTTTTTTCAAGGATAATTCCCAAAAGCCCCTCTTCTTTAAGCACTTCACCGTTTTCACCGATCCATGCCATCTGAGTCGCGCCTTTGAAACTCACGGTCACTTTTGTCGCGCTTTTAATGACCCCCATGTTCAGAATCTCTTCTTTGTTCAGAATATTGACATCGGCAGTTCCCTGACTCATGGTTGCGGGATCAAAAATTTCAAAGAAAAATGTATCCCCGGGTTTGGCATCAGCGGCCCTTGCAGCATACATGATTCCCGCTGCAAGATAGGGCTTTTTACTGAGTTTGATATCAATTGTCCGGGTGTCCCCCGAACTTCGGGTTTTGGTTTTAAGGGAAAGTGTGTCACCGGAAACAGCCCCTTCTGCATCAAAACGGAACCGGCCTGAACTGATTTCAAAATCAATTGAGGAAAGGGTGAAATCAGGATTTAACACAGATTCTGTTCTGAGGTTCAAGCCCTGGACCATGCCCAGCGTGTTGATACGCATGAAAACAGTCTCTTTCAGATCATATCCCTTTTCTTTCTTTGAAAAAACTGTGTGGGAAAATCCGATTTTACGGCCTCCCTGGAAGATATTCATCCATGAATCCCTGTCAGCCGGGGTGCTGGCAACTATCCCCTTCTCCAACTCGTGGGAGGCTTTGGAACGGAACAAATCCATACGGACAGAAAAAAGCACCGCAAAGAGGAGTCCGAAAAAGGCTCCGGTGATCCAGAAAAATTTCATTTTATGAAAAGACATGGCAAAATAGTTCCCCGCTTGTCTGGGATTGCCAAATCAGTTTCCGCTCGCCTGAGATTGGCAAATCCAGTTCCCGCTCGGCAAATCCCGGACTTTTCAGTTCCCGCATGGGATTGGCAAATCCCAAGCTTTTCAGTATTCCTTATTTCAATGGGAGAGTATAGGAAAATAAAAGTGATGAGTCAAATGAAAAATCAGCCCAAAGATCAATTTCCTTCGGCAATTTGAATGGCATTTTCAGGTTAGCTGCCTGCCTTTTTCTGTGTGATAAGTACCCGGCCAAAAGTTTTCCGTGATTTTATCTCACACAAAGGCACAGCGAAAAGGCGCAGAGGAGGTGAAAGCAAATACAGAAAAATTTATGGCACTTAAACAAAAAAAGGCAGAAGCATTTCAAAGCTCCTGCCTTTGCCTTAATGGTAATTCACAGATGTTTATTTTTTAAATTTTCTCCTGAATCCTGCAAGAGCGACCAGGCCGAAACTGAGAAGGATCATTGTGGCAGGCTCGGGAGACTCATTCGTGGGGGGCTGATCAACCATAGCTGCTTCCTGCACATTCAGAATATCAAACGCCCAGGCATTGGTGCGCTGATCACCGGAATCATCAATGAATGAACCACCAGCAACCTCCTGCCATTCCCCTGTAAAATTCCCCATGCCATCTTGCATAAAACCATCTGACAAATAGGGGCCGATGGCAAAATTATCATATTGCATGACCGCCACTGTGTAATCACCCGGAGCCAGATCAACTTTGAGATAGGTATCCCAGTCCAATCCTGTAGTCTGATCAAATGGCACATAACCATAGCCGTCATCATTCTGATCAATAAAGAGGCCGGAACTGTCAAAAAGTGCCAGAATCGGGTCAAGTCCGCCGTCCGGAATCGCATCTCCTGCGGCGTTGATTCCCCCGGCATAAGACCAGGTCCGCAATATCACATTATCCGACTGTTCACCCACGCTGAAATTAAAAAGTTGCACATCGTCATCTATTTCAAATGTTCCTGTGAATGAATAATTCAATGCCCCTGCTGTTCCAACCATCACCAAAAATAAAGCTGTTGTGCATAATGCAGTTAAAAATGTTCTCATCTTAAATGTCTCCTTCTTAAATTAAAACAGTTGATTAATTCTTTCCAGCATGTCTGATTTCCTAAAAAAAACGGCATCCTTAATATAACAGCCCCAAATGTCATTTTTTAAAAAGTGTAAATTATTGAATAAAGGAAGCCAATTTTTTTTCTTAAAGACATATATGCAAGAAGTATGCCTGGAAAAAAATTTTTCTTGTAAGGTTTTGAAACAATTGATAATATTTTTTTTGGGTGGAATAATCGGCCCGCTGAAACCTTATAACGTAAATCAAGGAAAATCTGACTTTATCAAATCTAACTGTCTTGATTTAAAGAATATTATTTGTATTATAAGTAAAATTAAGATTATAATCGAAAAGATAGGGGTTCCCGGAAAATTCCGACATAAATGAGTAAAAAGTTACTGAAATTATTAAATTTTACTTCTTAATCGTTTATGTGCTGATATTTGAAATTAAATGATTTTACATGATAATGGCTTGTTTTAAGGCATCCTTCATTCGTAAGAAGTGCTGAAATGAAATTATAGCACAGCCGGCAGGTGCTAAAATTTCATTTCAGACTGCCAACCGGAAAATGAAAGGCCAGTTTCTTTAATTTTTTATGCGGCAATCTTCTTTTCATTGCAATGATTATTTGAATCTTCCAGACATTCACCGAATGTTTCTTTTTGACCGAAAAACGGGGATGCTTGAAATAAGGCCATGGCAGCTTCCTTGAATTCAAACCCGGGTAAGCGTGTGATTTTCCCCTGCTGTTTCATTAAGAACTTGACAAAGGTGCTCTCAATTTCCTATAAGTACCGAAATGATATATGGTAAATAGAGAATTCAGCCAAACATTCAATGTTCTTCTTGGCCGGATGTGCAGAAGTTTTCAAATACGTCAACTGACAGTTGGGCTGTCTTGATATGAAAGGAGACCAGGTTTGAGGACTTGAAGATCGGTTGAAAGGGATCCAGCCTGATTATAGTGTTGAATATCAGATGCTTTACAAATTTGGGATTAATTAATTATGAGATTTATATATTTGGATAATATCAGAGGTTTTCAAAACACTTATATTCCAATCGCAGATATTAACTTTCTTGTCGGTGAAAACAGCACAGGCAAATCTTCAGTTTTGGAATTGATCTGTCTTCTTGGCTCTCCCAGTTTTTGGTTTACTCAGGAATTCAATACAGATGAGGTTGAGTTTGGTAATTTTCAGGATATCGTCAGTATAAAATCCCAGAATAAAACATATTTTAAAATCGGGGTTATTGATTGTCATGGGAGGAAACAGGAGCATGGCGCATTTCTCATGACTTTTAAGAAGAAAGATGGATTACCTGTTATTTCAACATATAATTATATTTTTAACAAGAGGGAAATAAGAGTAAAATTTACTGAAAAAATTATTAAATACAAAATAGTGCCTATTCCCAGTGGCAATGAGATAAAAAAGAGAATTGTCAACATTTTCAATAATTGGACAAATAAGAATGATGATGACACAGGTTATAAATTAGTTAAAAGTAAAATACCATATAACAGAAGAACTGTTCTGGGCAATATTAACAGTATAATGGAAACCGAACTTTCAGACTCGGATATGGGAAGATCAGGAAATATTTTAGCTTTGCCAAGTTTTACTTTCAATTTTGCATGGATTGCACCTATCAGAAGCAAACCGAAAAGTATCTATGACAGTTATAAGATTGTATTCAGTCCTGAAGGTGATCACACGCCTTATCTGATAAAAAAAATTTTGGAACAGAAAAGCAAAAAAAAAGGCAATAAAAGAGGCAAAAAAGAGAATTTTATTAAATTTATTAATCAGTTCGGAAAAGAAAGCGGTTTGTTTGACACAATAAAAATAAGAGAATACGGCAAATCTTCCGCCACTCCTTTTGCCATAAATATTGTGACAGGCGGTAAACAGTTAAAGTTGAACAGGGTCGGTTACGGTGTTTCGCAGGCGTTGCCTGTCATTGTCGAATTGTTTATCAGGGGAGAAGAAACATGGTTTGCGGTTCAGCAGCCGGAAGTGCATCTGCATCCCAAGGCTCAGGTGTCTCTGGGTGATCTGATTTTTAATCTGGCTGTGGAAGAAAAAAAACATTTTTTTGTCGAGACCCACAGTGATTACATGATTGACAGGTTCAGGCTTAATTATAAAAAAGATGGCAAAGCAATGGTTAATTCCCAGATATTGTTTTTTGAAAAGAATGGAATGGGAAACAACGTCAGCAGTATTGAAATAATGGACAATGGTGAATATTCAGAAAATCAGCCGGATTCTTTCAGGGAATTTTTCATAAAGGAAGAATTATCATTATTAGGGCTGTGATATGTGTATTGTCATAGACATGAATTGCTTAGGCGGCGTATTCAACAAAAAGGCGAGTGATCATGATGAATTCAGACCCGTTCATGATTGGATAATTCATGGCAAAGGCAAGATGGTATATGGCGGAACAAAATATAAAAAAGAGTTGAAAAAGGCAACAAAATACAGAAAACTTCTTGTTCAGTTGAAAAAAGCAGGCAAAATTGTTGAATTGAATGACAAAGAAGTAAACAAATGCCATGGTGAGCTTGATGCAGCTATAAAACATTCGGACTTTGACGATCCGCATTTGATAGCAATTATAATCGTGTCAGGGTGTAAGCTGATTTGTTCTCTTGATAAGAGAGCTTATAAATTTATTAAAAAGAAAGCACTTTATCCGACTCATATTGAAAAACCAAAAATATATGGCAGCAAATCAAACAGCGATCTGCTATCAGATGAAAATATTGCAAAGATATGCCGTCCGGCATCAAAGCCGAACAGATTGTTAAAAAATTTATTGGAAGCCTCAGAAGCCGCAATTGCAAACGGCCGGTGATTATGCGCTGAAAACCGAAAACGAGAGAAAAATATGCCTTACAGCAGCTATACTCTCAAAAGAGTGAAAGAAAAATTTGATCTGGAGATCGTTGAGAACAGAGACCTGTTTTCAGAAACCGGGGAAGTCGGAGTCAGCGATTATCTGAAAACAACACTGGATTACAATGTCCCTCTGGCTCTGGCGATCAGCACGGAAAAAGCACGTTCCGAACTGATTGTCTCCAATGTGCTGCTTGAACTGAAAAAATATCTGAATAACGAAGTCAGTCTGTTTTCAGGCATAAACTTTGATGTTGACAAAGACAGGGACCTGAACGGTTTCTGTGACTATATACTGAGCAGATCATCCGAACAGTTTTATCTGAGTTCTCCTGTTGCCGCAATTGTCGAAGCAAAAAACGAACAGGTGACATCAGGTCTGGGACAGTGTGTCGCGGAAATGATAGCCTCGGAAATTTTTAATGAAAGAGAGGGAAACATTGTTGATAAAATATACGGTGCTGTCACAACCGGCAACATCTGGAAATTTCTTGAATACAGGAAAGGCAGGGTCTGCATAGACATATCTGAATATTATATTGCCAATGTGAGTAAGATCATCGGTATTTTTGTAAAAATGGTGCGTCAGGAAGCATGAGGTGCTCCGGCAGAAAACTTTTCAATGTACTGATCCTAATGACTTCAATGAATAAATTGAAATGAAGGAATTAATAAAGGTTTTTAAAAAAAAACAGGACAAGCTGTTCACTATTAAGGTTTGTCCAAAAAAACATGGAGGTTGGAATTTATGAAAAAAAATTTGGTTTTGGGTGGGGTTTTGTTGATTCTTGTCATGATGATCGGGTGCGCTCCGATACACCTGATTGTCGGTGGCGGCGCTGCGGCAACGTATAAGACGGCAGTTGATGAAAGAAGTGCTGGCAGTCTCTGGGGCGACGCTGCGACATCCTTCAGGGTCAAGAGCAAACTGATAAAGGATTCCGAGGTGCATGCCTGGAATGTTGATGTGGACACGTTGGAAAGTGAGGTTATCCTGACAGGGGTAGTCGGAACGAAACAACAGGCCACACAGGCAGGTGAAGTTGCCAGGAAAGTTCCCGGGGTGAGAAAGGTACGGAACGAGCTTCAGGTCGGAAAGAAAAGCATAGGGCAGTCACTTGACGACACATTGCTGAGTATGAGAGTAAAGACACATCTCTTCAAAGAGCCGTGGATACGATCATTTAACATTGATGTGGACGTGGATAACGGGGTTGTTGCACTGACAGGAATTGTGGATCGCACAGACCATAAGGCGCGGGTGCTTGAAATTGCCCGGAGCATTCCTGAAACAGTCAGGGTTATTGACAATCTCAAAGTGAAACCCTGATTTCAGTTCATTGCCTGCACTTTCACATCCAGGCACTCCAAAAAAAGTGGTGATGAAATCAGCCTCAGTCTGCTGACTTTATCGGAAATATAGTAAGGCAGGGAATGGGAGGCGAGCGGATAAATCCGGCCTTCCGTCCCCGGAACTGTCGCCAGTTCCGATAATTTCTGAATATAAACTGAGTGAATGATTTTCATCACTGCTTTGCCAAAATTATCCGCATTTTTATAATTTCATCAGATATGACAAGAAACCCCAAACATCAAACATCAAACATCAAGCATCAA
>JAOZLU010000967.1 GCA_029934695.1 Desulfobacterales bacterium
TCTTCGACAGGCTCAGGGACGGCAGCCTATCTGTTCTCTGAGCTTGGCGAAGGGAGATATTGATAATCTCTGACTCAGATTCTCATTTAAGTTTACGTTCACGTTCTCCAAAAAGAGGATAAATCTATGAAACGAAAATTCAACGATACAGGGCTGTGTGTACCACGACGCCATTATATGGTTGACACCTCTGCCAAAATTGAACAGATTATCCGACTAATCAAGGAGGGCGAGTATTTCACCATCAACCGCCCCCGGCAGTTTGGCAAGACCACGACCTTGGAGTTGCTGAACAATTGGCTCAGTCTCCGGGAGGATTACCTGCCTCTGAGTATCAGTTTTGAGGGAACAGGAGATGCACCTTTTGAGAGTGAACAGGCATTCTGCCCGGCTTTTCTGAGAATCATTGCCCATACACTCAGATTTGTCAGCCCGGAAATTTCTGACTATTTTGCCCAAGCCTCCCGGCAGGTTCGTAATTTTGAGGAACTTTCGCAATTCATTTCTCAATATGTGTCAGAGCTGAACAGGCAGGTCGTGCTGCTGGTGGATGAAGTGGATAAAAGCAGTGATAACCGAATATTCCTCCTTTTCCTGGGCATGTTGCGAAATAAATATCTCCTGCGTGATATGGGTCGGGATTACACCTTCCACTCGGTCATTCTGGCCGGAGTGCATGATATTAAGACGCTCAGAACCAAAATTCGGCCTGACAGTGAGAAATCATCGTCTGAAGAGAGGTTCAACAGCCCCTGGAACATTGCAGTTGATTTTAAGGTGGACCTGAGTTTCACTGCTTATGAGATTGAGAGCATGCTCCGGGACTATGCCCGGGACAAGGACATCCGGCCGGATATCCCAGCTATTGCCGAACAGTTGTATTATTACACCTCCGGATATCCCTGGCTGGTCAGCAAACTCTGCAAATTCATTGACGAGGATATTGTGTCTCAGCGAGAGGAGAAGAACTGGTCTGTAGTGGATGTGGACGCGGCCTTCAGAATGATCGCGGATGAAGGATATACCACCACGCTGTTTGACAGCCTGTCCAAAAATTTGGAAAACAACCCGGATCTGTATGACCTGATTTCCCGGGTTGCCATTAACGGAGAAAGTTTCCCGTTCGCCATCGCCGACTCGGTAATCAGCCTGGGCCATCTGTACGGAATTATCGTCCGGTCAGAGCAGGGACGCTGTCAGATTCACAACCGCATTTTTGAACAGCGGATTTATGCCCGCATCATGTCCGGGCTGCTCCGGGCAAAATATCGTGAGGTGAACGGTTTCCGAGGTCCGGAATTTTACAGTCCCGAGGGACTGGATGTCAGACTGATCCTGCTACGCTTTCAAGCCTTTATGAAAGAACATTATTCCGACCGGGACGCCAGGTTCCTGGAGCGGGAAGGCCGCCTGCTGTTTCTCGCTTATCTCCGACCTATCATCAACGGCTTAGGCTTTGATTTCAAAGAACCGAATGTGTCTCACGAACGGCGGATGGATATTGTCGTCACTTGGCAGAACAAACGGTATGTGATAGAACTGAAAATTTGGTATGGCCCGAAATATCATCAGGAGGGGCTGGAACAACTGAGTGGTTATCTGGACACTTATTCGCTCAAGGAAGGATATTTGCTGATTTATGATTTCAATAAAAATAAGGTGTATAAGCAGGAGGAGATTCTTTTTGAGGATAAACATATATTTGCTATATGGATTTGACAATGAGAATTGCAGGGCTGCCCCTGGGAATAATTGAAAATAGCCCGGCAATTCATTGCCGGGGCCCGAGTTTCCCAATTTGTCTCTGTCCCGCAGGAGTGAATCTACACGGATTGTGTGTAAGAAAGGATTTTCTGGCTGTTTTTTGTCCCGTAGGGAC
>JAOZLU010000369.1 GCA_029934695.1 Desulfobacterales bacterium
AACATCAAACATCAAACATCAAACATCAAACATCAAACATCAAACATCAAACTGCCGGCGCCTTTCTGAAAAAATTCGCCAAGTCTCTGATCCAAATTCCGCTCATAAACCAGGCATAAACATAAGTACCGACGATGATATAGGCAAATGCTTTGACGATATCCATCGTGCTTCCGTCCAATGAGAAGCCCGGCACATACCCGAACAGGAACGGCCCCAGATAGAGGAACTTGGCGAACTTGAATGACGCAAAAGCGGTTTTCCACATATTGGCTTTGGCAATGGTCGCACCGGCAAAGGCTGCAATACACACCGGCGGCGTAATATTGGAATCCTGGGACAGCCAATAGACGATCATGTGAGCTGCAATCTCATTCACCCCCAGATGAGTCAGCGCAGGAACCGCAACCACTGCGGTAATCAGATACGCGGCAGTGACCGGAACCCCCATCCCCAGGACCAGGGAGGCAAGCGCAATCAGCAGAATCGTAAGAACAAGGGAACCGCCCGCAAGTTCGATCACGATATCCGCAAAGGTGAGCACCAGACCACTGAAAGTGAGTACGCCGATGATAATGCCGATAACTCCCACTGTGGCCCCGATCTTGAGGCTGTTTTCTGTGCCGCTCCGCGCCGCTTCCACGAAATGCTTCAGTTCAGTCCGGGTGTTTTCACGCGAATCTTTTCTGAACCAGTTGACAATCAGACAGGCAATCAGGCCCAAAATAATCAGATTGTTCTCTGAAAAAAAGAGCGTGACCTGTCTGACAGCTTTCATGTCCATTATATTCAGTCCGGCTGCCTCCTTCGCCAGGAAAACAAACAAAGGTCCTGCAACCATGACAGCCATGATAACAGCAAGACTCATGTCAATCCGTGTGTCTTTTTCCTTAAAACTGACGGCAATGCAGGTGGCAAGTCCCAATATCGCGGAATATCCGGGCGAGTACCCCGTGAGCATGAAGATCGTGATGACGACGAGCGGCAATGTGTAAATCCATTCCTTTTTCAGAATTTCCATGGCACCGCGTTCATGTCTTTCCCCCACGAGATTATCCTTTTTCGCCTCATAATGCACCATGACAAAGACGCTGAAAAAATACATGAGTGCGGGAAACAGGGCCACCAGCATGATCCGGGAATACGGCAGGCCAGTCAGTTCCGCCATGATGAATCCGCCCGCGCCCATGATGGGAGGCATGAACATCCCGCCGATGGATGCGGCAGGCTCGATTCCGCCGGCAATATGGGGCTTGAATCCGGCTTTCTTCATCATGGGGATGGTAAACGCACCGGTGGAAACAGTGTTGGCGATTGCGCTTCCTGAAATGGAGCCGAAAAGACCGCTTGCGATCACAGACACCTTGGCAGGTCCGCCCATTTTGTGGCCCACCGCGGCAAGGGGAAAATCAATGAAAAATTTCTGTGCGCCGCATTTCTCCAAAAATGCTCCGAAAAGGACAAACAGAAGCACATAAGTCGCCAGCACATTGGCCATGATGCCGAACACGCCGTCGCTCTTGTAGAAAATACTGGTACACAGTTCCGGAAACGAGTCGCCGGCATGTGAAATCAGTTCCGGCGCATACTCCCCATAGACCCCGTACAGAAGCATCAGGGTACCGATGATGACAAAAACACTGCCGACCACACGCCGGGCCAACTCAATGCCGATGAGTACCCCGATCATGGCAATGCCCATATCAAAGGGTGTCTCCGCGCCGGTACGATAATTGATCGCTTCAAAATTGAACATCCAATAACCCACAGTGACAATGGAAAGAAGGATCAGGATATAGTCAGCCACCCGCATGATACGGGATTTGGACTGATATGCCAGGAAGATGAGAACATAAGTGATGATGACATATATTCCCCGGTGATACTGGGTGGCTGCGGGTTGTATCACAGCCGAATAGGAGTAATAAAGGACCAGAAAGACCGAGAGTATGTCAAATATTATTTTTTCAAATCGGTTTAATTTTTCGTACACTTTTTTACCTCAGAAATTAGGGATTAAGGGGGAAAAGGGTTAAGGAAAAAGGGTTAAGGAAGAAGAGGAAGGGTTGAAGTTGAGGAAAAAGGGTTGAGGAAAGAAATAGAACTCTCAATCCTCAACCCTTACCCTTAATCTTTTTCCCTTATTTGATTACCCCTTTTTCTTTCCAGAACTTTGCAGCCCCGGGATGCATCGGCGTGACCATGCCATTGGCACCTTTTTCGATGCTCATTTCCTTAAAGGTTTTTTTCTGGCTGACCATGTGTTTAAGTCCTTCCGGCGTGAAAATGACGGAAAGCAGTTTATAGACGACATCATCAGAAACCTTGGCATTTGCCACCCACAGTGCTGAATCCTGGAATGACGGCACGTCAGCATCAACCCCCTTGTATGTGCCGGCCGGAACGGAGAGTTTTGCAAAATAGGGATATTTTTTGTAAAACCCTGAAGCTTCGGCATCCGCGTCCAAGTTTACAAGTTTAATATCGTTGGTCTGGGCAGCCATAATCACCGCTCCGCTCGGGAATGCGGTGAACAGCCAGAACGCATCCAATTGTTTGTTGCCGAAGGCAGCGGCAGCGTCATTGTATCCCATGGCATTCCGCTCAATCTTGTCCCATATTCCGAGATGGCTGAAAAACAGCTCGCAATTGGCAAATGCCCCGGAACCTGCGTTACCGACACCAACCTTTTTGCCTTCCAGGTCTTTCGTTGTTTTGATGCCCGAACCGGCCCGGATGACCAACTGTGCCGGAGCGCCGTACAGATAGGCAACTGCCAGAACATTTTCATATTTCTTGGCATCATTTTTCATCATTCCGTTTCTGCCCAGATACACATGACCGGAATATACAACGCCGAAATGAGACCTCCCCTTTTCCACTTTCCTCAGATTTTCAACAGACCCTGCGGAAGATTGTGCCTTTACCGTGAATTCTTTTATATTCTTAACCGGATCATAGACCTGTATGGCGTTCGCCACCACCTGAAATGTCCCACCGGCCGGGCCTCCGCCGAAAACGATTCTTTTCTTGGCAAACGAGTCTGCGGAAAAAGCAAAGGTTAATGCCAGAAGCGCACACACACCAACAACAATACTTTTGAACTTCATAATAATTCTCCTCTTTTTTGATAATTTTCTGGTTTTAAACTAATGTCAAAAAATGATGCATTAAAAATTCATCTGCTGTCTTTATCCGACGGGTACAGCTCCCTCAGTGGATCACCTCCCTTCATTTCATGTGCCGGACGGGGTTGCAAACACAATCTGCCTGATTGATTCCGATCCCGGATTGTCAGAAAATCAGAAGCCTGACATGATTTTTTCGATTTGTCAACAGTTGTTTTCCGGCAGTCCGAAAAAGTTGTAATCTGCTCCTAATTCAGCAATAACAATAAATTGCAGAGACAATACAAAAAAAGTCTTCGGATGAAACAATCCGTAACCATTTATGTATCAAGGCTTTAAAAAAAATCTTTAAAATGTGTTAAAAACGATATAAAACTGCCCGGTGATTTCAGGCTTCATTCCAGAAAAGCAACAGAGAAACATTTTCAGAATTGATTAAAAACAACCGTCAGAAGGCCATTTTCCGCCACCTGAAATTAAGCTTCAATCTGCGGTTCAAAACCACTCTTACATATCTGATTTGAAAAACTGCTCTGTATCGCTTATCGAATCCGAACGCTTTGTATATTGAGTGGGAACAGTTCCTCTTCTGAAACACTCAAGAATTGTTTTTTTTGTATCCTGAACCGGCAAAAGGCCGGTTTCAGCATCAATTTTGCGAAAAACAATACCTTTCGGCACTTTAAAAGGCGTGATCGGTTTGCCCTGAAGCACTTTCTGCATAAAACCGAGCCATATCGGACTTGCTGCCTTGCTTCCGGTTTCTTTCCTTCCCAGAGAACGCTCCTCGTCAAATCCCACCCATGTTCCAGTGACATATTCAGGGGTGTATCCGATAAACCATGCATCATGTGTCTTATTTGTTGTTCCGGTCTTGCCTGCCGCGGGTCTTTTCAATGCACGGACTCTCTTTCCGGTTCCATGCCTGACAACGCTTTCAAGAAGACTGGTCATAATATAAGCGGTGCTTTTTTCTATGACCTCCTCGCTCTCAAAATTTATTTCCTGTATCTCATTTCCATCCCGGTCAACAACTCTTCTGATAAAAACAGGTTCTGTCAGCTCACCAAGGTTTGCAAAGACCGAATATGCCGTGACAAGTTCAAGCAGGGACACGCCTGATGAGCCGAGGGCCAGTGAAAGGTCCCCGTGCAATGCGGACATGATTCCGAGTTTTTTTGCGTAATTCACAGTATAATTGATGCCTATATTTTCTAAAATTTTTATGGTTGCCAGGTTGCGTGAATTTGCAATCGCTTTTCGGAGAAGCGTGGGTCCGTAAAATCTTCTGCCGTAATTTTGGGGTTTCCAGATCTTCCCGGATTTGTCCCTGTAAACGATAGCGGTATCAATGATCCGGGTTGCAGGTGTGTATCCCTTGTCAATGGCTGCCGCATATACGATGGGTTTGAAAGCGGACCCGGGCTGCCGCCTCGACTGGACGGCCCTGTTAAACTGGCTTTCCCTGAAATCACGCCCGCCCACCATTGCCTTCACATAACCGGTTCCCACCTCAATACACAGCAGGGCCCCCTGAACCTTGGGCGTCTGTTCCAAAGCAAGTTTCCATAATGCCCTGTTTTTGATTTTCCCTTTGATTTTTACCTGTATGACATCTCCCACCCTTATTGCATGTTTTGCTTTTCCTGCCCAACGCATATTCGCAGACGTGATGATTCCCCTGGCATCTCCTATGCGGACAGTCAATTTTTTCACGTTTCCCGGATGTTGCGCCTCTGTCACAACACCCTTCAGGATTTTCCCCTCTTCCAGCGGATTTTTGTCCAATGTTTCCTGAAGTTTTTTTGAAAAGGCTTCAATTTCTTCAGATGCAAGATGTTTTACAGGCCCCCGATACCCTCCCTGACGTTTGTCAAGCTTTCTCAGACCTTTGTCAATTTCTGTCTGAGCGGCTTTCTGCATTTCAATATTGACAGCAGTGTATATTTTCAGGCCGCCCTCATACAACTTTTTTTTACCGTATTTCTTTTCAATATAACGTCTTACATGCTCAGTGTAAAAAGGCGTTTTCTGTATGAACCAGTTTTGTCTCGGTTTTATGTCAAGAGCTGTGTTTACAGCTTCTGCCATTTGGGTATCGGTGATATAGCCTTTTTCAAGCATACGCTTCAAGACATATTTTTGGCGTTCTTTTGCCTTTTCCGGATGATTGAAGGGAGAGTCCCTGCCGGGGGCCTTGGGCAGACCTGCCAGCATGGCGCATTCTGCAATGTTCAGATTTTTTGCAGATTTTCCGAAATAATTTTCAGAAGCAGCCTCCACTCCGTAAGCGCCATATCCCAGATAAATCTGATTCAGATACAAAAAAAGAATTTCCTCTTTTGTGAATGTTTTTTCAATGCGGTATGCCAGTATCGCCTCTTTTATTTTTCGGCTGTATTTTTTTTCGGATGTCAGCAAAAATGATTTTATGACCTGCTGGGTGATGGTACTCCCCCCCTGAACCTCAGTTCCTGCTTCCATGTTTTTGAGAAACGCCCTGACAATGCTGACAAAATCAACGCCCTTATGTTCAAAAAACCTTGCATCTTCAGCAGCAACATAAGCGTTAATCAGCATTTCAGACATTTCAGACAAAGGAATTACGATTCTTCGTTCCTTATAGAATTCAGCAATTTTCCTGTTGTCATCCGAATATACTGTTGTCACCACAGGCGGATGATAATCTTTGAGGGACGAGGTCTGAGGAAGGTCTTCGTTAAAATGACGGTAAGTGAAATAAGCACCGGCAAATCCGATGATGACACAGATCATCATAAAAAAAGTCATCCATAAGAACCATCTGATGATTTTAGCGGCAAATCCTCTCTGTTTTTGTTTTACAACGTCCTTTGGTGCGTAAACTGTGTGTTTGTCCTTCAACATAACTACCTCTGATTCATTTTATTTGAAACAGATCAGTTCCTGAATGGAAAATGGACAGATTTTCAACCTTTCATTTCCAATTTTTCACTGTTGAGTAATAAAATAAATAATTTATCCGTATAAAAAATATTACATTATCAAATATTGATCCGTTAAGCAAGAAACTTGATTAACAAAAAGAATTTGGCTTTATTTTATTTTGACAACATGCTACAGTTGTTGCATCTTATTAATAATGATGTAAAATATGAAAGGAAATCCAGATGGTCAAACTTGATTTCGATAAGACAGATGGCCTGATACCTGCCATCGCTCAGGATTATGAAAGCGGTGATGTCTTAATGCTTGCATACATGAATAAAGACGCGTGGGAAGCAACGCTTTCCACCGGCATGGCAACGTACTACAGCCGTTCAAGACAGGAACTCTGGGTAAAGGGTAAAACTTCGGGAAATGTGCAGCATGTAAAGGAAATCCGGATTGATTGTGACGAGGATACCGTGCTTCTGAAAGTTGAGCAGGTCGGGGGAGCAGCATGTCATGCCGGATACAGAAGCTGCTTTTTCAGAAAAGTTGAGGACGGCACTGTCACAATTATCGGGGAACCGGTGTTTGATCCGAAAGAGGTTTATAAATAACTCGACAGTGATGAAAATGTTGCCGATGTTCCCAAAAGCTGATCCCCCTGCATTTTGTAACCGGCTGATTTTAAATTCAAAAAAATATGGTAGAACAAAAACGGGATCAGAATTGGCAAGCATGTTTGTGACATTTTCATCAGGGACCGCTGATCCCCAAAATACGGTGCCGGTAATTTCAGCAGGTTATGAGAGCCTGCAACTGTCGGGAAGTAAGCAGATCGGGAATATGTCTGATGCCGCCCGTTTCAAATTGGCAAATCCGAGCTGGATTTACCGATCCGTAGGAGCATTTCAGGTTCTGACAGATGCCGGTTATCAAAATTAAGTAAGATAATCACAAAAAATGAGTATCATTTATCTGGGCTGATGAAAATATCACAGACAGAGTTGCCAATTGTGATCCCGTTTTTGTTCCGCCTATTTTTTTTAACTTAAAAATCAGACGGTTACAAAATGACCGGAACAAAAACGGGATCAGCTTT
>JAOZLU010000968.1 GCA_029934695.1 Desulfobacterales bacterium
CGTTCCAAAACGGACTTTCCAGCCATAGTTTGTGGTTCATCACCTTGCGTATCAGGGAAAGCATTCCGCCGTTGAACCATTCGATCATGGGTGAGTTAAATCCGATTTTAGATTGGCGTAAACGTATTTTTTCCGGCATGATTTCTGTCATAGAATCCCTCAAAACTCTTTTGGTATAACCACCGCCAATTTTTGAAACTGCCGGAAGCCCAAAAGCAAATGTGACCAATCGCCAATCCATAATAGGCATTCGTACTTCAATGCCATGTGCCATTGAACAGCGGTCATAATTTCTCAGAATTGAAGGCATGAGTGTGAAATGGAAATCTCTATAAAGATTTTGATTGATCTGCTCCATGGGCCAGTCTAAGTACCATGTATAACCACATAAAAGTTCATCTCCACCATGTCCGTCTAAGGATACGACTACACGATTTCGGCGCATTTCACGATAATTGCACCATACAGGTACGGCCGATGTGCCGCAAATCTCCTCAATTGCCCATACTGAATCTACGATATGATTTATGGCTTCCTTATCATTAAATATCCAATAATGAGGCGTTGCTCCGATATGCCGAACCACTTCATCGGCGTATATTCGCTCATCAATTTTCGAGTCAGGAAAAGTTGCAATAAATGTTTGTTGCCAATCCTCTGGACAACGATTTAAATCATTTGTTTTTTCTTGATGAAGCCTTGCCATTGAAGATGCAACAGCACTCGAATCAATTCCACCACTTAAACAGGTGCCGACCGAAACATCACTCCGCATACGAATCCGAACCGCATCTAAAAATAATTCACGGAATTGTTCAACTTGTTCTTCATATTTCACAGGAATTTGAGGTATATGATTTGCCGTCTCCCACCATTTCTTTATGCCTGCTTTTCCTTGGCTGTTTATGGTCATAAAATGCCCAGCTGGCAAATGGCGTATCCCCTGCATAATTGTCTGATCGGTAATGCCCTCATATGCCTGAGTGTTCTTAATGATCATCGGAACAATCTGTTCATTCAGGGCGGGAGAGAAGTGATCAAGCGCGAGAAAAGCTTTTAATTCCGAGGCAAAGGCAAAGCGATTTCCTGCAAGATAATAAAGCGGCTTGATCCCAAAGCGGTCTCTTGCCAGGAAGAGTTTTTTTTCAAGGCTGTCCCATATTGCCAACGCCCACATTCCGTTGAAACGAAGCAGAGATTCTTCGCCCCATTGTGCGTAGGCAGAGACGATTACTTCGGTATCGGTTTCCGTGCGGAAATGATGACCGAGTTTCTCCAATTCGATGCGGAGTTCCAGAAAATTATAGACTTCTCCGTTATAGGTGATCCAGTAGCGTTTTCCATCTGCGCCACCATAGGACATGGGGCACTTCCCGGCATCGCTGAGATCAAGAATGGCCAGACGGCGATGGCCAAGTCCAAGCATACCGTCAATATATGTTCCTCGCC
Source organism: Desulfobacterales bacterium (assembly GCA_029934695.1). Taxonomy (GTDB): domain Bacteria; phylum Desulfobacterota; class Desulfobacteria; order Desulfobacterales; family 4be13; genus JAOZLU01. The sequence goes on from JAOZLU010000968.1 coordinate 1,450, forward strand.
CATCCGGTCCTCGATGGCTCAAGGCATCGGTAAAGCGATCCAATTCCTTTGGATTGATGGGGCCGTTAAGGTTGAGTATTCCTGCTATTCCGCACATCTAATTTACTCTCTCGCTAATGTTTTCCAAAAGTTGCCGAATATCTGCGCGGGATGGAGCCAGAGCCAAAGCCCGCTGAAACAATGCCTGTGCGCCTTTGAAATCACCCACTTCCATGGCAAAACGTCCGTAGGTGATCCAGCCGTCCGGATAGTTGGGATAGGTCTGAACCACTTTGTTGTAAAGCTGATCCGCCTCTTTGTAGTTTCCCTGAACACGGGATACTGCTGCCAGCATCATCAGCGCATTCGGGTTCGTCGGTTCCGCAGACAGGGTTTGTTGAAACGATTGCTTTGCCCGCTGAAAATAAACCGTACCCAGTTGACTGTGA
>JAOZLU010000969.1 GCA_029934695.1 Desulfobacterales bacterium
GAAAATATTTGGATTTTATCCACGGGAGGGATTTGTCAGGGTGTCTCCTTTTCGCCCATCGCCAGGTTTTCTCCCATATCGCATGGTCAATGCTGCCGAAAATTTTGCTGCTGACAACATGCCTGAAGTGATTCGCCCAGCCTCTTATTACAGGATTGAGCTGACCGATCAGATTCTCTGTCTTCGCCGTCGCATTCGCTCTGACGATTTCTCTGATCTTCTCCTTTACCGATGCGATTGCGGACTTCGCCGGTCTGGTCATGAGTTTTCCCCTGTATTTCCGAATGTTGAATCCCAGAAAGTCGAATCCGTCATCAATATGACTGATTTTCGTCTTCTCCTCGGAGAGTCCGAGTCCTCTTTCCTTCAGAAATTCGGCTATCAGCGGCTTTACTTCATTTTCGAGGAGTTCTTTCGTCGCTCCTGTGATGATGAAGTCATCCGCATACCTGACGAGATGAATTTTATGAGTCTTCCCGAATTTATCTCTCAGAAGTTTCTCCATCCCGTCAAGTGCCATATTTGCAAGGGTCGGCGATATAATTCCGCCCTGCGGAGTACCTGTCTCCGTCGGACTGAACATGCCTCTTTCCATGTAACCGGCTTTCAGCCAGAGCCTCAGCTTTTCCTTACTTGTCGGTACATTATCGGTCATCCGGCGATGGCTGATATTGTCAAAGCATCCTTTTATGTCCGCTTCGAGTACCCACTTCGCACTCCCTTTCAGCCTCAGTGCGTTGTAACAGGCTTCAATCGCATCATGTACGGAACGCTTTTTGCGAAATCCGTATGAGTGCATGTCAGCCGTGCATTCGGCAACCGGATCGAGTGCGGAGAGTTCCGCCGCCTGTTCGGAGCGGTCTCTCATCGCAGGAATTCCCAACGGTCGTTTCTTACCGTTTTTCCTGGGAATGTAAATCCGCCTCAGCGGCTTCGGTCTGTAGCCCGGGGAATTCAGTTTCCCGGCTTCCTGCCACCTGCTCGCCGGCGTTTTCAGCCTGACGCCGTCAACTCCGGCGGTTCTCTTACCCCGGTTCGAGGTCACACGCCGCACCGCCATAAGCCGGGCGGCACGGCTGTTCGCAAGAATGCGGCGAAGCCCCCGTGAGCGCCTCGCATCTCCTGCTCTTACTGCCTTCACGATACGGGTCTGTAGTCGGCTTACGATTTTTACCGCTTTGTGCCAGTTAATCCGCAACCAGCGGTCGCCATCGCTCACAGCGCCGTCAGCGGGCGAACCGTTGTCTGTCCGTGCAACTGTGACTGCTCCTTTCCATGACTTTTCTCGTGATTCCGCACCTGTCGGAAGTCTGCACCCTTTCGGGTCACGGCATGAGCCGCTATCGGTTTCATTACAAAACAGCATTCGCTTTCTCCGACATCCCTTACCCGCATCTCCTTCGGTGCGCCTTGCGGCTTCCTACCTCTTCTTACTGTGAGGAGAAATACGGGCTTACCATGTTCCGCATGATCTGACCATGACGACGTAGCGTCTGCCTATTCGCCGGGGGAATCGCAGGTTGCGCAGGATAAAAGCGGACTACCCTGGCCATACCCCTCACCTTTTGGTTCAGGCCTGCCAGCACCTTTGGCTTGTTGTCAATCACGACGTTTATCGGCAATTCACATATGTTACGCATATCGTCCTTCTTAGCGCCCTGTCCGACCTGATGCTGTCAGACTTGAGATCCCCTCACGGTTTTCTCTTCCACGCCTTGCGGCATGAGGGCTACATTGTCCTCCGAGCTTCGCACAAAGCCGTTACCGGCGATGCACGTCGGAGTAAGAAACTGTCGGCAACACGACAGGTTAAACTTTTGCCCCTTACAATAAGGAACAAAATTAACAATCAAATCAAAGGTTTCATGTCACACCC
>JAOZLU010000028.1:0-1767 GCA_029934695.1 Desulfobacterales bacterium
ACATTTCGGACGGGGTTGCAAACCCCGTCCGGCAATCATAACCCCGTCCGGCAATCATGGCAATGCGAAACCCCGTCCGGCAATCGAAACATTTCGGACGGGGTTGCAAACCCCGTCCGGCAATCATGGCAATGCGAAACCCCGTCCGGCAATCGAAACATTTCGGACGGGGTTGCAAACCCCGTCCGGCAATCATAATCAGAACCAGGAACATTGAGAAGTTGACAGACAGTAAAAGATTCATTATTATTTATTTGTACAGGACAAAAAAAGAAACCCGGCTTTTTTCCGAACGGACCGGCTCCTCCCTGCTCATTTTTTGTCCTGAGATTATTTTTTAACAACTGTCAACCTTTATTAATTTAAGGATAAAATAATGGATCAGATGAAGATCAATTCTTTGTATGTTGCAGTTCACAACCGGGAGAGGGCAAAGGAGTTTTATTCCAAAGTATTTAATTGCAATCCCTTCCTTGAAAATCAGACGTTTGTATTTTTCGATGTCAACGGTTTCACCTTTGGATTATTTGATTATAAAAACGCCGACGAAGCCAAAAATATGGGAAAAAGCGTGACCATGGGAAACAACTGTGTTCCAAATATCCAAGTTGACAACATAAATGCTCTCTATGAACGCATCAGAGAAATTGCTGAAATTGTCAAACCGCTGATGAACGGGAGCAGCAAGCATCGTGTCTTCTATATCAAGGATACTGAGGGAAATTTAATCGAGTTTTATGAAGAAATCTGAAAAACTTTCGAGGGTTTGAAAACTTCCCCGCTCAGGTGGCATTGCTTAAAAACCGGGGGTCAGGCTTGGGAAGTCTGCCCGGTCACATATCTTCAGGTTAACCATTGCTACGGGCCGGCGGAGAAGGATTGCGTTCTTGAAGGATGGCCTCCATGCGCGTCCGGACGGGAGGTTTCGTCATTTCAGGATGGGTGAGAATATAAAATTTGTCGTCCCTGACCGCTTTGAACACATCATCGGCGACCTGGTCGGGAGACATGCCTGCCTGTACAGCCTGGCGGCGTTTTTCTATTCTCGCTTCATATTCGGGACTCTGTTTCACCTGGTCAGGATCGTTCTTCAGATCATCCGGACGATTTCGCTCTGAATCTGTAATCCGGGTGCTGACAAACCCCGGGCAGAGAACAGAGACCCCGATCCGGGATTCTCTTTGTGCCAGTTCATGGAATAATATTTCAGAGAGAACCACTGTGGCGTGTTTGGCCACAGCATAAGTCCCTCCCCCGGGCGGGACCATTAACCCGGCCATTGAAGCAGTGTTGACAATGTGGCACTCGGTATTCTGTTTAAGCATGATGGGGACAAAGACCCGTATTCCGTGTATCACTCCCCACATATTCACGCCGAGGGACCATTCCCAGTCAGCCGTGGTACTTTCCCAGATGGAGGGAGCCGCTGATGCGACACCTGCATTGTTGCACAGCAGGTGAACTGCTCCGAAGGTGTCGAGCGTCTTCCGGGCCAATGCTTCGATATCGCTGCTTTTTGCAACATCTGTCAATACCCCGGTCACGGCTGCACCGGATGCTTTTATTTTCTCTGTGGCCCGGGTCAGGGCTTCCTCTTCAATGTCCGCCAGAACGACTTTCATGCCTTCCCGGGCGCAACGCTCGGCGATTCCTCGGCCTATGCCGCTGGCTGCACCCGTGATAACTGCCACTTTGTTTTTGAATATTTTCATCGTTTTCTCTCCTCTGCCAAAGCGGAAATGGTGGGTTCCGCTTCGCTCCACCCAC